>NZ_JASJHF010000285.1:0-14574 GCF_033791185.1 Moritella sp.
CCCTCGCCTTGGCCAAGACTTGAGCTAATAAGCAATGTCTTAATCACGTCATCTTGACTGGTCTCATCTTCAGAGCCCAAATCTCGTCCACGTAAAAGATAAGATATCATACGGGTTTGTTCCATTCCAGGCTCGGAAAATATCGTAAATGTCGGTTGTTTAGCAGGGCCAATAAGGCGCACCCCAACAATAACATTATCTTCTGTCAGCTCTGTATTCCGAATAGCCTCCACATTAATCAGAGGGTTATCTACCGAGCCAGAGAACACAACTTGACCCTGACGAATATAAAGATCTTGTCCAAACGAACGATAACGGCCATTTTCAAACCTCAACATACCGTCAGAAAACAAGTTGCCATCTTTATCAAGCACGATACTTACAGCGCCAGTTATATTAGATTGAAGACCAAAAGAATTGATTTTTACGTCGTCTAACAGCTTTATATTAACTTCAATATCAAGTGGATAAGATTGGTAATCAATAACGTTATCGGCATCAATAATAATGACATCACTTGAAACTTGGATAGCACTTTGCGGTAATTTATCGACTTTGATTAATGCATACGGTATGACAATATCACCCGTAATTTTAGCACCAGCGTCGTTTCCTTCGATTTTAATTTTAGGACTGAAATGTAATTTCACGCCCTTATTGTCATCAAACGCAAAATTATCACCGTGGAGTAACATGTGATAGCTGAGCGAATCGCCCCAAGTAAGGCTACCTACGACCTTGGCAACACCGTTTCCTGAGTTAGCAGTACCGGTAATACTTGCGTTTTGTCCACTCGCCTCAATATTAAATTGAAAACTTTCTAGCGTGACAGGTAATTCATCTCCCGCCAAATAGCCATTGTTAACATTAAACTGACCAATAATCTCAGGATTATCTAGTGTACCATCGACAATGCCGGCACCAGAAACAACACCATTAAGTACGTCAATCTGATAAATCAAAGGCTCAATAAATGCGAGATCAACATCAATGATATTAACCTCACCACTTAACTCTCTTTTAGCGAATATATCGTCGATACGGATGTCACCAGTAACCCCCCCTAACTCACGAGATTTAATGTTGGTTTTTACTGATAAGCTAGAATCATCTAAGCCGACTTTCATTGTTAGTGTTTCGAAATTGGCAGCATTACTTTCTTCTTCATTATAAATAAGCGCCGAACCATCAACGATACTTACTTCAGAATTCAACTGTAATGATTGCTCTTTACCCCATGACACTTTAGTCGTAATGTTAAGTAAACCTTCAACGTCAAGATTATCCGCAGTTTCTAAGCCTAACTTATTAATGTCAAAGTCATGTAATTGAAATTCAAATTTATCGGCCTGCTCAAGTTTACCATCAAAACCCAAGCAGAGCGTCGCTTGCTTTTCATTCCAGCAATGTTGTTCAACAGAAAGGTAATCATCTTTATTTGAATAAGAAAGCTGCACATTTGGATCTATTATCCAGTTACCATATTCAGAGTTGATACGTCCCTGATTGACCTTGCCTAGCCAAGTATCACCTTGCCAAGCACCACCCAACTCAACCAACGCATTAGTGATATCATTTTCAACTTTTAAGCTAATTGTATTGCTAATTGCATTTGCAGTATAATCTAACGTAATTTTATCAATCACTTGTTCAGCAATAACCAGCTCTTCAGCTGACAAAGAAATAACACCTTCAGGGCGTGCCGTTAAGCTTACTCGCCCACTCAAATCCGCACGCTTTAATGTGTTAGCTGCAACTAATACGTTATCGGCAAACAAATCGACATTTAACCAAGGCTGAGTTTTATTACCTATGACGGTAAAATAACCAAATCCACTGCCTTTACCGTCAGCAAGATAAGGTGTTATCGATTTAATATCGACCTCTCCCCCTAACTTAAATTGCTCATTGATAATACCATCGAGTCTTATTGAATCCTCACCATGAGAAAGTGAAAAGCCGTTTAGATGCCAATGGAGGTCTTGATTCAGCGTTAGTTGCCCTTGCAATGTTAATGGATAACCCTCAACCTTGGCGTCAACATTGATATCATTTACATCAACAAGCCAATCAGTACTTGATTCAGGATCAAGTTTAAAATCAACTTTCGCGCTGCCACTTGGTTGTAACTTCACCTGCGGCCAATACTTATCTAAATGCACACCTTTAGTGCTGATTTTAGTGTTAACCGTAATGCCATCTGTCCAGTTTACTCGTCCTGAAGCAGAAGCAACGCCTCCCAAGGTTTTGGCTTTAATTTGTGAAAAAGATAACCCTTGTAAGTTGCCTTTAGCGGTAGCATTGATATCTAAAGCTGGCGCATTATCTATGTCTAACAATCCTGAAACAGTCATATCATAAGCGTTGATATCACCTTTTATTGATAACTTCCCATCCGTTGCTTCTATGTATGCCGGCGTGATTAACGGCCAGTTCAAATGCTGCCAATTAGCATCAACTGTAAACGGTAACGTCGGTTGTAATGGTGCTAACGCAACAACAACGTTAGTGTTAATCGTGCCAGTCGTGTTGATGTTAAGCTGAACGTTATCAAGACTACCGACCGCTTTGACATCCACAACGAGTTGCTTCAGTAATTCCGGTTGTTTCAATGTTGTATTGGCACTGACATATAAAGGGTAATCTCGTTGTAATACGATGCTACCTTTAATATCCGTATCAGCCTGTGGCATATCTACGATAAGTTTATCTATCTGAACTTCACCTGCATCAATAAAACCAATTAAGTCGATTAAATTAAAATCTAAAAATACATCATTAACTTGCAGTTTAGATTGAATCAGCTGTGCATCTAAAACATCAACACGTAAAGGAATCGCGACTTGGTATAGTGAAAATTCGTTGAGGAGTGCAGAGACCACATCTAATTGTTTTTTGTTTTCATCTGCAATTTTCGATTTATCAGTAACGGTTGCATTATTATTAGCTGGCTCCGTTAATACTTGAACAAACACATTGGTAGTTTTCAGCTGAGTAACGGAGATATCCCTGCCAGCTAAATTTACTGAGCCTTGCAAACGGTCAGCGCGAACCTTAGTATTGTCGATATCAACATCAATATTGTGAATATCGATGTTTACTACACTAATTAACAGCGGAATATATAATTGCCAATCGTTGTTTGTTATCTGCCCATCAAGTTCCGCGATACGGGTTAAAGCGTCATCTAAGTCAATGCCGAGCAGTACGTTAGATTCTTTTTCAAGCGCCATCGTATAACGCACGGAGTCCGCATTAATCGAATTAACGCAAACCTCACCACCCAATAGACAGGATAAATCGATATCGTAATCTAAATCTGTAATGGTAAGCTGGAGTAACTCGCCTTGCCAGTCTATTTCTCGCCAACGAGCTTGGCCAAGTATAGACCCTCTGTCCAGTTCCAAATGAAGGGGCAATGTGGATTGATTCAACTTTGTAATAATGTATTGGTTGCCGGTATGACTACCAAGCAAAGCCATCAGACTAGCAATAATTAAAACCAGTAAAAAAAGAGCTAATTGCAGAACACGCATTACAATTCCGGTCCAATATATAAATGAAAAGTGTACTTGGTATCAGTAACTGTATTCATAGGCACTGCAAAATCAAGTTTAATAGGCCCGATAGGTGTCATCCAGCGAATTCCGGTACCGATACCTAGGCTCATTGGTTCTGAGAAATCATTAGTTGAAGTACCCGCGTCGGCAAAAAAACCAATACGCCACTTCTCGGCAAACTGATAGCCGTATTCAAGCGAACCAACGGTTAAATAACGACCACCAATGTAGGCTTCTTTATCATCAACAGGGGTGACAGTCTCATATTCATAACCACGAATACTCTGGCTACCACCAGCAAAGAAACGCATTGAGGCAGGTACACTTTCTATTTCATCGACATAAATAGCACCAAGATCCACACGCGAGGTAAAGAAATGTGTTCTATTAATAGAGCGTAAATATTTAGTTCTACTTTGTACTTTAATCATCTCAGTGTCAGCGCCCCAAATAGGGCTTGCCACTTCAAAACTAAACAATTGCTGATTTCCCCAATAAGGGTCAACGCCGCCGCGTTGTTTCGTTCTCGCAAAACTGACACCAGGTAATATCATCAGACTACTACCGACTTGGCTACCCTGAGTAAAGTCTTCTTGTTCTACTTTGACAAACCAAGTGCGTAACCACTTCGATTCAAGCTCAAACTGGCGCTGTAATTGGAACGTATATAATTTACTTTTGGTATCTTTATTATCCTTACGCTGAAAACCAAATTGGACCTTCGCAATATTAGTGATCGGATCTTCAATTGGAATATCATAATCAAAAGTAAATTCTTGTTGCACTGTAGAGTATTCCAAATGCGCAGAAACACTATCACCACGGCTATTAATCCAAGGTTTTTTCCAACCTAGTGAGCCCCTAAAACCAACATCACTCAAGTAACCAACACCAACCTCATAGGTATTATTTGGATGGTTAATCACCGTGATGATCATCGGTACCTGACCATCTTTTCTAGCATTCATATCAGGTACAACCGACGCTGACTGGAAATAACGACTGTTAAACAAGGCTAAACTGTATTCGGCGACCAAATGTGACTCGAATTCTTGCCCTGGTTTAAAGGTGGCTAACTCAGATACAATTACCGCAGACTTCGTTTGGTTAGATAACACAGACTCACCAAATGCATAACGCTGTTTACTATCAAAAATAAGATCAATATCTGCGAGGTTCTTTTTAATACTGACTCGGACTTCACTTTTTTGCCATTTACCATCAAAGTAGCCACGCGCAAGAGCAAGCTTGGTTATATCCGCTTTAAATTTGTCATAATTTTGGTGTGATAAATTGGCACCGGAAGTAAGCGGCATGGTATTGAGTAAGTTTATGAACATGGGGTCATCGCCCGCTTCACCGTTAACCTGAATATTAACGTTGGCAAGTTTCACTCTTGGTCCAAGCTTAATCTCGACGAACACGATCAGATCATCGTCATCCAGCGTAAGGTTAATCGTTATTTCTGGATGATAAAAGCCATAAACTTGAATTGCTTCGACAATATTTTTTCGAACCTTAGATTCAAAAAAACTGTAGTTATTGCCTTTAGGAACTGAAATCGTTGATAGATATGAATCGATGTTATCCTCTATATCACCAGAGACACCTTCTAATTTAAAATCGATACTTGAAGCTGCAAACGTGAAAGCAGAAAAAAATGCAGAATATAACAACAGAATAAGCGTGAATAGACCTGATAATTTCACTAACTGAGTACCTTACTTAGCACAGTTCAAAATGAGAATCGCACTTTCCATGTAAAATAAAACCATAAATAGCAGGTTAGTCTAATTATAGTAAAAAAACAATGGTGCAGTAGTTACTACACCATTGTTTAGTAACTAAATACCTTCGCTAATAATACGCTTAGCTAATGTTGTTGGACAGCCAAAATCGGTCCAATCCTCAGTCAATAGTACTGTGTCATATTTACGGCAAATATGCGGTAAAAATGTATCATGACAGTCAGAGATTAACTGAAGATAATCACGTTGCGTGCCTTGTTCTGCATCTCGATCACGTGAAAGCATACGTGTATAAGCCGTTTCAGCGTCACAGCTTAAGTAGACAACAGCCGATACACGCGGGTAATCTTTTAATTTAGCTTGAATATCATAATAATAATCTAGATCTTTACCATCAGGACGGCATGCTTCCGCTAAATTGGCTTGGCAAAAAACAAGATCTGAGAACAATGAGCGTTCAATAATGTAATTGAACGCAGGATCTAAGTCTTTACAGATATCCGATCTTTTATTGGTAATGTAGCGCTGAAATTCGATGCGGCGTGTAGCGTCAACCGTAAACGCTTGTAGTAAGCGTTGAAATTCAGGGTCTGAATCAACATCTTCTAAAATTAACTGCCAATTAGCGTTGTCATTTTCTGTTAATTCTTTAGCCAGTAAAGGCAGTAATGTTGATTTACCAACACCAATATTACCTTCAATTGCGACTAGTTTAAACGTTTGCTCATTACTCATTATAAAACCCATGATGCTAGTATAAGCGCAGGATTATAGCATATTGCTAGGTTGTTCCAAGCGCAACCCTGTTTAACATCTAAACAATTTATTCTATTTATTGGTAAATAATTATCTGTTAACGTAAATCATACATTCACCTAAGTTATTTATTCCTGTATAATATGCCGCCTAATGAGGCATATTGCCTAACTGCTAGGATATTCAATGAAATTTTCATCATATAGTTTTACTCCCGAAATTTTACGCGCGCTAGATGCTTGTAATTATGACCAAATGACGCCTGTACAACAGCAAGCTATTCCGGCTGCTGGTCGTGGTAAAGATATTCTAGCAAATGCACAGACAGGTACTGGTAAAACAGCTGCGTTTGCTTTACCTATCTTGCAACAAATTGCTGATACGCCGAAAGAAATCCATTCATCTCACGTACGAGCGCTTATTTTAGTGCCGACACGTGAGCTTGCAGCGCAAGTAACAGACAACATTAAAGCGTACAGCCAATTCATGACACTTAACGTTATAAGTGTGTATGGCGGCGTTAAAATGGAAACACAAACTAAACAGCTTAAAGCAGGTGTTGATGTATTAGTAGCGACTCCAGGCCGTTTACTAGAGCACTTACAACTTAACAATACCAATCTTGCTAACGTTGAGCACCTAGTGCTAGATGAAGCAGATCGTATGTTAGACATGGGTTTCATCACTGATATCCGTAAGATCTTAGAATGCATGACTGCTGATTACCAAACAATGCTTTTCTCTGCGACGTTATCGCAACAGATGAAACATTTAGCAAATGAATTACTATCACAACCAGTAATCGTTTCTGCATCAAAAGAAAACTCAACAGCGACAACAATTAAACATGTTATCCACCCTGTTGAACAACGTCGTAAACAAGAATTACTTTCTGAATTAATCGGTACTAAAAACTGGAAACAAGTTTTAGTGTTTGTTAACACGAAAGAAGCTGCTAACAACATCGTTAAAGAATTAAAACTTGACGGTATTCGCGCTGATGTTTGTCATGGTGATAAAGGCCAAGGCGCTCGTCGTCGCGCTTTAACTGAATTTAAAGAAGGTAAAATCCGCGCATTAGTAGCGACTGACGTTGCTGCTCGTGGTCTTGATGTTCAAGGTCTTAAATTCGTTGTTAACTTTGACTTACCATTCTTAGCTGAAGATTACGTTCACCGTATTGGCCGTACTGGTCGTGCTGGTGAAACTGGTAATGCAGTATCATTTGTATGTCGTGAAGAAGAACACGGCCTTGCTGATATCGAAATGATGATTGGCCATAAGATCGAACGTGAAGTTGTTAAAGGTTATGAAGTAAGTAACCGTGACCGTCTCATTGCAGATATTAGTGGCCGTGCATCACACGAACGCCGTCAACCTCGTCGTAATAAAGCGGTTGGTGAAGAAAAAGTTGAGCACAAACCAAAAACAACTGCACCATCGAAAAAAGCAAGCAAAGGTAAGCACCGTAAGACAAGTGCTAAACTACACCGTAAAGGTAATGTTGCTGCGCCAAAGCAAAAATAACAATCAGCTTAGCTACTATTCGTTAACGGCTATGTGTTAAAAATCAGACCTTATTAAATAACCGTACATTGGTTAGTTTAATAAGGTCTTTTTTTTACATTAAAAATTAATCTATGCTTTCGATTATTTTATTAAACGGTACCGCAAGCAGACTATCGATCATACTTTGTTTTTCATGATCCGCACGGCAAACAAGATAGAGCGCTTGGTCCATCACAGGTGCATCTTGCACTAAGTGCAATAAACCCGCATCAACACTTTGCGCTATCACCGGAGAGGGTAAATAGCCTACCCCACCGTTACCTATAATATGATCTAATGCAACACGACATGAATCAGTATGGATCACAGCTGTGCGTTGTAGTGCAACGATTTTGTTGTGCTGAATAGAAAAACGCGTACTCCAATCCAAATACACCAAAGGCAATTCACTAATGTTGTTCATATCACAATGCGGTTTATGCGTGACGAGTTGCAACTGATAATCACGTACTTTGACAATATTAAAATCATCGTTGACTGGCGGCTCGCTGGTAATTGACAGATCAATACTCTTATCAAGTAATCGTTTCGACATGTGCTGGCGAGGAACTGATTCTAGCCGCAAAGCAAGGCCAGGATCTGCGCTAGAAATGCGATTGATCCAATCGGAAATACCATCGAACTCCCAGAATATTGCCGAGGCGCCTAATGTGATCTGAACCGATAGCTCTTTTGATAATGCAATATCGTTCCGTGCACGCCCCCACATTTGCAAAATTGACTCTGCATACGGTAGTAAACGTTCACCGGCACTTGTCAGCTGTAAATTACCACGCTGACGTGAAAAAAGTGGATTACCTAATTGTGATTCTAAATGACGGATCCTAAAACTTACCGCAGATTGCGTTAAAAATAAATTATCAGCCGCACGACCAAAATGTCTTGTCTTAGTGACTTCTAAGAATGTTTTAAGTAGTTCAGTATCCAAGGGTTTAGCCTTCGTTAGATAAAAATAAATGACGACATAATACAATATAGTTTAGTTATTCAATAACAAAATATTTTTATCGTCAGCAGTGAAATTGTTCGTTTTACACAAACCTATTCCCACCCTACCATCGCCGAAAAATAACCCCTATACAGTTTGGTAGAATGCTATGAAAATTTGTTTTGTTATGTACCCTTGGGAAAATGTTGAGCCAGAAAATGATTCGACACTACGCATGATCCATGAAGTTGCGAGCCGCGGTCACACAGTTGCGATCACAACACCGAATAATTTAACCATGCGTGACAGCATGTCGATCGCTTTTTGCAAAGTGCTTAAAAAAGGGTCTGTATCAGCAAATATTCCCGGTTTTTACCGCAAAGCTGAGTTTAGAGAAGCACAGTTACCTTTAGCAGGTTTTGACGCCATCATTATGCGTTCTAATCCGCCTCTCGATACCATGGCATTGAATTTTTTAGACTCAGTACGTGATGATACTTTCATCATGAACGACATTGATGGTTTACGTGTAGCGAATAACAAGCTGTATACCGCATCATTACCTGATTTGAATAAAGAGTTTATTCCAGTTACCCATGTATCAAAGCAACGTGATTATCTCGAATCTGTATTAGCTGAAAATACGAAAGACTGCATGATCCTTAAACCACTAAATGGTTATGGCGGCAAAGGCGTGATCTTATTAGATAAAAACGCTAGGTCGAGCGTTAAGTCGTTACTTGATTTTTATATCGGTGACGATCAGAACTACGTTATTTTGCAGGACTATATTGACGGCGCTGAAGAAGGCGACGTGCGTATTATGATGCTAAACGGCCAACCTATAGGCGCAATGAAACGCGTACCAGCAGATGGTGATGTACGATCTAACATTCATGCTGGTGGCAAAGAAGTAAAACACGTACTGACAAAACAAGAGTTACGTTTGTGTAAACACATTGGACCTAAGCTGGTCAGAGATGGCCTGTACCTTGTTGGCCTTGATGTTATCAACGGTAAATTAGTCGAAGTAAATGTATTAAGCCCGGGTGGTATCACTCGTATTAACCGTTTAAATCGTACCAAGTTGCAAGTAGAAATCATTGATTTCGTTGAAAGTGTGGTAAACGCAAAAAATATTAGTATTGCGCGTAAAAATGAATTTCGTAAGGTGATTGCAGATGCAGCGGCTTACTGAAAAGGCGATACTCAATAATATTCGTAAACAGATCCCATTCACAGCGCAGCTAGACGATGGCAGTTTAACATTACGGATCAGTGAGTATCAGCCACACATAGCAACAGCGATTCATCACGGTCATCAAATACGCGATGCATTAAGCCTGCATATATTGTTGACTGAACAAGAGCGTTATTATGAAGAAGATCCCTTTACTGGTGATTTTATTTCCTCACAGCCGATTGTCTTGCAAGTTGAAGACTCGCGGTATGAATATGACTTAAATAGACCGTTAGCTGATTGTGTATACAAACAAGCTTGGGGTAAAGATGTCTGGTCAGACGCTTTACCGCCAAGCGAAATAGCGTTAAGTAAAGCCAAACATAGCCGTTACTATCGTATTTTAAAGTGCTTGATTAGCACTTTAGAAGCAAAATTCGGCTTATGCTTATTGTATGATATTCACGCTTATAACTATCAGCGTATCGACACTAAAACGCCGACCTTTAACATAGGCACGCAACAATTAAACAGCCGTCATTGGCGTAAAGTATTAGATAATCTACAGCGTAAATTAAAACAGATCGAGCTACCTAATATCACAGTATCAGTGGCTGAGAATGATGTGTTTAAAGGGCTCGGTTACCAAGCTAGTTTTATTACCGAGCACTTTCGCAATACCTTGATCATGCCGATTGAAGTTAAAAAGGTATACATGAATGAAGTGGGTGGTGAAAGCTTCCCATTGGTTATCGAAAAACTAAAAGAAGGCATGAAAACAGCAATCAATGAACATGCTGCAGCAACAATCACGCATTACAGCAAAGGTAAACGAAAACCGCTACGGCATGTATTATCTTCTAGCTTACCCACTGAAGTCGTGAAGCTAGATAAAGACTTATACGCCCTAGCCCGTGGCATTAATACGCTCAATTATATTACGCCTAAAAATTTGAAGCAGGAAAAGAAGCGATTCTTACATAATCCATTTTCCTATCAGCCTAATTTCACTTATCGACAGTTAGATATCGATCCTTACAAGTTCAAGGAGAATTTATATCGATTGCCAGTCGAAACGATCTTAGATGCTGACATTCAGAAATTGTACCGTACTGTCATTGAGCAATTAGCGATGCGCATTGATTTGTTAGCAAGTATTGGCACTGCGCAATTCTTGTATAACTCACTGCGTTATTATGGCGAACCAAGTAAAGAAGATATAAGTAATGCCAAGTTTATTTTGCATGCGTGCGAGTACCTGCCTGTAGTTGACACCAGTATTGATGCAGCAGGTGCTGTCGTTGCATTTCAACAGGCTGCGGTTGAATACGGGGTGAAGTGTAAGGTTGTCGAAGCGAAGAATATGATCGCCAGAGCGATGGTAAGTGGCCGTACGATCAAGGTAAATAGCGAGTGTTCATTTAATGAAACCGATCTTAATGCGCTGATTCATCATGAACTAGGGGTACATTTGTTAACGACTGCCAACGCAGAAGTGCAACCACTACACATCTTTAAATTAGGTTTACCTGGGAATACCCATGCCCAAGAAGGTTTGGCTATTTTATGTGAATATTTATCCGGTAATTTACCGCTACACCGTTTAAAGACACTGGCATTACGCGTTATTGCGGTGTCTAAAATGGCGGTAGGTGAGTCATTTAATCAATGTTATCTCGATTTAATCAATGATTATAGCGTCGCAATTGATGATGCCTTTACCATTACGTTAAGGGCATATCGCGGTGGCGGATTCACCAAAGATTACTTATATTTACGCGGATTAAAAGAAGCACTGCAGATTTACAAACAAGGTGACATCAGCAGCTTATTTATTGGTAAAACCGGTTTTGATTCAAAAGGTTTACTGGATGAGTTAATTGCTCGAGGCATATTAAAGTCGCCTCATTATGTGCCAAAGGCGCTGGATATGAAGAGCGAAGAAGATGCTATCATGACATTCATTCTTGATTCTATCTAGTAAGTTAAGTTAGGTTTGGTTAGCATTAGCATTAGCAGTGATACTTTCTCAATAGAGAATGCATCGCTGCTAGTAATAACATCTACCTGTTAGCGGTAATTTTATTTCCAGCGATCAGCCGCTGTCGTATCAGTCTCACGGGCATCAACCCAATGCGAGCCGTCTTCAGTGGCTTCTTTTTTCCAGAATGGCGCTTGAGTTTTCAAGTAATCCATAATGAATTCGCATGCTTGGAAAGCATCACCACGGTGCACACTTGCCACACCAACAAAAACAATCTGGTCGCCTAAGGCTAATTCGCCAATACGATGAATCACTTTAACACCTTGAATTGACCAACGTGTTTCAGCCTCAACTAAGATTTTAGCCAGTGATTTTTCAGTCATGCCAGGATAATGTTCAAGTGTTAAACCTGATACATTATCCCCTTGGTTAAAATCGCGAACTTTACCAATGAAAGTTACAACAGCGCCAGTACTGTGACTTTTACCTAACGCCGCATACTCCGTCGCTAAATCAAAATCTTGGGTTTGGATTTGAATTGTATCTGAATTCATTTAACCTCCCGTAACTGGCGGGAAAAAGGCAACTTCAACACCATCTTCTACCGGTGAGTCTAAGCTACAGATTTCTTGATTAACAGCCACTAACAACTTATCTGAATCGAGTGCTAAAGCCCACTTTCCACCTTTACCTGCTAATTCAGCACGTAATGCATTTGCCGACTCAAACGGACCTGTTACTTCTAACTCAGCACATTCAACCAATTCTCTAATTTGTGCAAAAAATAATACTTTAATCATTACAATACCCTGCGCAATCTAAACTTTAAAATGGCCTGACTTGCCACCCGTTTTTTCAAGTAGCTTAACACCGTCAATGATAATGTCTTTTTGAACAGCTTTACACATATCATAGATTGTTAATGCAGCTACTGATGCAGCTGTTAAGGCTTCCATTTCAACACCGGTTTTACCCGACAACTTACAACATGTTTCAATGCGTACAAGATTGTGTTCAGGCTCTGGCGTTAATTCAACCGTTACTTTAGTTAACATCAGCGGATGGCAAAGTGGAATGATATCAGATGTTTTCTTTGCTGCTTGGATACCCGCAATACGAGCCGTTGCAAATACATCGCCTTTATGATGATCGCCAGACATAATTAAAGCCAGCGTTTCCGCTGACATGCGGACAATAGCTTCCGCTCTTGCTTCACGTTGAGTGATTGTTTTTTCTGTCACATCAACCATATTCGCTTCACCAGAAGCATTTACATGCGTAAATTCTTGAGACATTATAATTCCTATTACTTAGATATGTGGCATAAAGTTGCATGGGCGATGTGAACTATTGAGCTGTTCACGTAAAATTTTGTTCCAACCCGTTTTGCACGCACCGGTTGAACCTGGCATACAGAAAATGACTGTTTTATTTGCAAAGCCGCCAATAGCGCGACTTTGAATTGTTGATGTACCAATTTCGTCGTATGACACAGCGCGGAACAATTCACCAAAGCCTTCAATGGCTTTATCAAATAATGGCTGCACTGCTTCAGGCGTCATATCGCGAGCCGTAAAACCTGTTCCACCAGTAATGAGTACACCTTGAATATCTTCGTCAGCAATCCACTGAGATACGATGGCACGGATCTTATATTTATCATCAATAACGATCTTTTTATCCATTAAAATATGACCGTCAGTAACAAGCGCTTCGGCAAGAAAGCGCCCTGAAGTATCTGTTTCGTCATTACGGGTATCGGATACGGTCAATACTGCCAGTTTTGCGGCTTTAAACCCTGATTCAGCATGGCTCATTATTTTTCCTTTTAGATTCGGTCATGTTAGCGGAGTGATTATAAGAGATTACGCTTATCGGTCGTTACTATTTACTTTAACTTTGTTGTTATTATCGCGACTTTCACGAATCAGCGCATCATTAGCCACGGTATCCGCAGACTTAGCCAGACGATCATAGAGCAGCACATTTACTGTAGCAGCAAGGTTCATGCAACCTACTGTCGGAACATAAACCACTGCAGCAGCACGATCAATTACTTTTTGATCTATGGTGCCGTCTTCAGGACCAAAGATATAAATAACATTATCTGGATGTTCAAACGCTGGTAACGGTATGGCCCCTTCCGCTAATTCGACACAAACAATATTTGTTGATTCTGGAATACTATCGAGCCAATTATCAACACCAGTTAATGGCGTTTTAGCCGCTACATTTTTAGTATCTGTTTGAAAAACAGAAGCCCGATCATATCTTACACCAGTATAATAAACTGCATCTGCTTGATAACAACCAGCTGCGCGCATTACCGCGCCGACATTAGTAGGACTTTTAGGATTGGTTAAACCAATTGATACATTTTTATTTTTCATTTAATGCTTTATTTTATCAAAAAAATGGGATCTTGTGCCGGTTATAATACAGGGATATGTCACCCACCTCAAGACACTAACTCAGAGAACAAAAAAGGCCGCATTATACAAATACGGCCTTAACATTATTCATCTAGTTTACGTTGGTATTATTTCTTTTTATCTGCAGTGAGCGACAATGCCCATACCGAAAATCCAGCCACGCCAACAAAACCCGCGAGGAAAATAACCGGCATTGCGCTGTAACCTAAAATATGCCAAATAACGTATTCTAACGTACTCATAATCGTTATTCCTTTTTCTATCTACCAGCCAGGTACGTCTGACATATCCGGTAGTTGATGGGCAATACCTTTATGGCAATCAACACATGTCTTTTCGCCACTTGCAAGACTGTAGAATGTTGCTTTCTACTACGTGGGCCCTGCTCTGAGAAGTCCATGTATTCAAAATTATGAC
>NZ_JASJHF010000286.1:0-8936 GCF_033791185.1 Moritella sp.
AAGAAGGTATTGATCTGGCGATTAGAGGCGCACCATTAATTGATTCAGGCTTGCAAGCACGTAAATTAATATCAATGAAAACCTGTTTATGTGCATCACCTGATTACTTAAAAAAGTACGGAAGACCGCTAACTCCGACTGAACTGGTCGAGCATAATTGGGTATTATATAAATTAAGCTCAAGTACTTTAACGCTTACTAAAGGGACTCGTGCTTATAGCGTTAAACCCAAGGGGAATATCAGTACCAACAATGCCGCAGCACGCACAGCATTTGTAGAAGGTGGTCACGGTATCGCACGAATTCCTGTTTATGATGCGGCCCCCAAAATAGCCTCACACAAACTCGAGCAATTGCTGCCTGATTATGAGTTAGCAAGCATTGAACTTTATGGTGTTTTTCCCCCAGGAAGTGCGGGGTCGAAAAAACATCGCGTGTTATTGAGTTTCTTAAAGGAACATTTCAATCACTTAACACAAAGTATGTGACCGAGATCGAACTATTACTTTTTAGGCATTATTAATCAAGTTTAAAGCTCTCGAAACCAAAGTTTGAGGCTAGACTTAAAATTAGTTTCAAACAAGTGGAGATAAACCAATGCAAGCAGTCGCATTTATTAATGAGAAATCAGTGCTATTAACGGACAACGTGAATAAATTTCTCATGCATAAAATCAATTACAAAGTGTTAAGTGATTTAGTATGGGATGTTTTACAGGATTGGCAGTCTCTGGATGTCGTTGACGAAAAAGTCTCAAGTGAAAAGGAGCAGACCTTTTGGTTTCTCATTTTTGAATTACATTATTGGGGAGAAAAGAAATTAGAGAGTGATAACAAACTGCGTAAAAATCTGTATGCTTGCGCGTTATATTTAGAACGAGAGCAAGATTTACCTAAAAATTGTATTGGGTTACGACCGAACAGATTAGTTTCAGAAGAAAACTCAACCAGCAGGGAGCAAGATATCGTTACATCACGTTAGATCCTAAATATATAGGTTACTAATAAAATGGAAATAATCAGATCCTTATTTCAATATTATAAAAAACCCCTTAGAAATTAATATCGCTAAGGGGTTTAACTTTTAATAATTATATAATAGTTGTTACTTATCTAACGCACAGTATCTTTTACTGTTCAACTTCTTCCGACGATTCGATACGTGCTAAACGTTCAAGTTCTTCTTCTCGAGCCGCATTAATCTCGTCTAAAATACCTTCAACATCCGCCGATTCCGTATCTTCATCAAAATGACCAGTTAATTCAACTTCGGCATTCAATTCACCAAGTTCGTAAAGCGCCCACATTTCTTTTGCATACTTTTTTTCAAGTAATTCTGGGGCATACTGGCCGTAATACAATCTCATGTTTTCAACGTCACGTTCAAGCATCCATTTGGCATTATTATTCGCTGATGCATCAACTGCTTGCGGTAAATCGATAATAACAGGACCGTGTTCGTCTACAAGCACATTAAATTCGGATAAATCGCCATGAATAAGGCCATCACAAAGCATTAATCTGACATAGTGGATGACTTTATTATGATCTATTACAGCTTGTTCAGGGGTCAATGAGACATCACCCAGACGCGGAGCGGCGAAACCGTCTACATCAGTAACGAGCTCCATTAATAAAACACCGTCAAAACAGCCATATGGTTCTGGCACGCGAACGCCCGCATTATCTAAGCGATATAATGCGTCAACTTCCGCATTTTGCCATACTTTTTCTTGTTCATTACGCCCAAAGCTAGAGCCTTTTTCCATTGCGCGTGCACGTCGACTATTTCTAACTTTACGACCTTCACGATATTGTACCGCTTGCTTAAAGCTGCGCTTATCTGCATCTTTATAAACTTTTGCGCAACGGATCTCTTGACCACAACGCACAACATATACTGTTGCTTCTTTACCACTCATTAACTGACGTAATACTTCGTCAACAAGCCCGTCATCAACAAGAGGTTGTATTCTTTGAGGCACTTTCACTAGTTGTTATCCCCTAGTTAACCGTTACATGAACCTAGGATAATAACATTAAGTTAAATTGTTTTAAAACACCATCGTCTATTTTATACACAGTATCATCCTCTTTACTCACTTACTCGCTCACATTTACCTTCGTATACAGAACCAGTGGCTGAATCAGTCGTTGTTTGTGCTTGAGCTTGGCTTAATTTTTGTTTCAGACTTTTAAGCAGAAATGGTTTCGCAACAAAACCTACAATCAATAATATTGCTGTTAATACCAGTCCAAAGCCTGTCACAAATACAAAACTGATGAATCCAATAAACAGTGTTATAACTTTAATTATGGTATTTTTCATTTGGTGCCCTATTTATTTTCAGTAATTCATAACCACAATACTATCACTCTCAAGATGAATCAAACATGAATAAGTCACAAATTATTACGCAGACCAATCAGACAAAGCCGCTACCGGCGTAAATTGAGGGCCAAATTGTGCGCATAACTGTTCTGAACGAAACTTAAACTCAGCGGCACCATAATGATCAATAAGCTGCAATACGCCACCTGTCCACGCAGGAAATCCCAACCCAAAAATAGAACCTATATTAGCATCGCGTGTACTTGTTACCACACCTTCTTCATACGCTCTCAAAGCTTCTAGTGATTGCACGAACAACAATCGATCTTTCACAGTTTCAATATCCCAGTTATCTTGTGTGGGGAATATATCAACTAACCCAGACCATAATTGCTTATGCCCTTGCCTACTGTAGTCATAGAAACCTGCGCCCGCTAATTTACCAACGCGTTTTAATGCAAGTAATTTATCTAATACAGCATCGGCAGGGTTATCGAATCGCTCTTTTCCTTGTGCTTTAAAATCTAACCGAGCTTGATTTCGCACATTATCAATAAGTGACAAGCTCACTTCATCGATAATAGCGAGTGGGCCCACAGGTAACCCCACTTGAATTGCCGCGTTTTCAATCACCTCAGCGGGAATGCCTTCACTTAACATCCGCATACCTTCAGAAACATAAGTAAAAAATACACGTGAGGTGAAAAAACCACGGCAATCATTGACCACAATAGGTACTTTACCTATTTGCAATACTAAGTCATAAGCGGCAGCAAGTGTGGCCGCTGATGTTTTATCTCCTTTTATAATTTCCACAAGCGGCATTTTATCCACCGGAGAAAAGAAGTGTAAACCGATAAAATTAGCTGGTTTTGTTGATGCAACGGCGAGACTTGATATTGGTAATGTAGATGTGTTAGATGCCATTATCACGTTATCACCAACGGCTGCTAATATTTCTATCGTTGCTTGCGACTTAATCGTTCGGTCTTCGAAAACAGCCTCAATCACCATCTCACAACCAACTAAATCTGAGGGCTCTTTTGAGGGAATAATACGTTGTAAAATGGCGCCATTTTCTTCATCTGCCAATTTACAGTTCGATAAAATTGATGCCGAATAGGACTTGGCAAAAACCGCTTTTTCTAAACTGATGTCTTTTAATATAACGGTAATGCCATGACTCGCTAAAGCATAGGCAATACCGGCCCCCATCATACCAGCACCTAATACCCCGACTTTATTAAATTTAGTTAGCGGATAACCATGAGGTCGTGACCCTCCCGATTTAACCGCATTATACTGATGCCAGAATGTGTTAATCATATTTTTCGCGACTTGACCACGAATGATATTCAGAAAGTAACGGGTTTCTATTCTTAGCGCCGTTTCAATATCCACTTCCGTCGATTCAATCATGACGGCTAAGATTGCTTCGGGTGCAGGGAGGTTACCTTGTGTTTTTTGCTTTAACATTGCTGGTGCTTGAACAATCAAACTGGCAATATTAGGGTCATTAACATTGCCACCAGGTAGTTGATAGCCTGCTATATCAAAAGTTTGGAAAACAGCTTGTTGCTGCGATAATATCCAGTTCGTGGCCTGCGCCATCATTTGTACAGGAGATGTCGCTATTTGATCAATCAGGCCTAGTTTAAAGCCTTCTTCACTATCAAATTGCCTACCCTTAAGGAGGTATGGGGTTGCTGCTTTAAAGCCTAATAGTCGTGTCATTCTGACAACGCCACCAACACCCGGAATTAAACCCAAGGTGACTTCTGGTAAACCGAGCGTTACTGCAGGTAACCCTAATTGCGAATTTTTCACCAACGCAACGCGATAATGGCAGGCTAATGCGAGTTCCCAGCCACTACCAAGCGCAGCACCATTAATACAAGCAACAACCGGTTTCCCACACGTTTCTAGCCAGCGCATTACCTCTTTAATCGAAGACAATAACTTGAAGCTTTCTTCGATGCCTTGCTCTGCGCTGTCACTCAGTTCCGTTATATCACCACCAGCAAAAAAACTTGCTTTCGCAGAACGGAGGATAACGCCAGTAAACCTCATTTGTTTAAGGTTGTTAACTGTCGTCACATAGTCATCAATAAAACCGCGATCAAGTAAATTCACCTTTGAGCCCGGTTTATCGAAAATTAAATGTACTATCCCTGCATCATCTTGCTCTAAACGAATTGATGACATACCTACCCCTCTACACGTTCAATAATTGTTGCTATCCCCATGCCTCCACCGACACATAAGGTTACTAGGCCACGTTTCAAATTACGAGCTTCTAATTCATCTAACAACGACCCTAAAATAATTGCCCCCGTAGCCCCCAAAGGATGCCCCATGGCAATAGAGCCACCATTAACATTAACGATATTTGGCGAAATATTAAGTTCGCTCATAAATCGCATAACAACTGCAGCAAACGCTTCATTAACTTCAAACAAATCAATGTCATCAATGGTTAACCCTGCTACCGTTAATACTTTTTTGGTTGCAGGTACTGGACCCGTAAGCATGATGGTAGGATCTGCGCCAACGACAGCAGAAGCAACAACTCTTGCTCTGGGCTTTAATCCCCATTTAATTCCTGATTCAGCGCTGCCAAGTAAAACTAATGCTGCACCGTCAACAATCCCAGAGGCATTACCTGGGGTATGTACATGATTAATTTGTCCGACTTGTGGGTAATGGCGTTTAGCCACACTATCAAATACTGTTTGACCAAGGCGAGCAAAGGAAGGGTTTAGTTTAGCTAATGAAGTAACAGAGCAATCAGAACGAACAAGCTGATCTTTATCAAGTAATAACATACCGTTGCGATCACATACTGGGACAACTGATTTATCAAATGCCCCACGCTGCCAAGCAGCCGTTGCACGATGGTGGGAGCGAGCGGCAAAAGAGTCGACATCTTCACGACTATAGCCATCAAGCGTGGCAATTAAATCTGCGCCAACCCCTTGTGGCATATAATCAGTCGCTAAACTCGTTTCTGGGTCCATCGACCAAGCACCACCATCACTGCCCATTTTTACCCGCGACATAGATTCAACACCACCAGCAATAACTAAGTGTTCCCAACCTGAGCGAATCTTCATCGCCGCTATATTTACCGACTCAAGCCCTGACGCACAAAATCGATTTAAACTCACGCCCGCCACATTATCCTTCCAACCTGCAACAAGTGCAGCCGTTTTAGCTATATCAGCACCTTGATCACCAGTCGGCGTTACGCAGCCCACTACGATGTCATCCACCGCATCGGTATCAAAACCATTTCGAGTCTGTAAATGATTAAGTAAATCAGCTAAAAGATTAACGGGTTTAACTTCATGCAAAGCACCGGTGGGTTTGCCTAAACCTCGCGGTGTTCGAATCGCGTCATAAATGAAAGCTTGAGGGATCATCAACAACTCCTAGATAAATAGTTGAATGTGTTATCGAGATAATTAAAAACAAACATTAACACAACAATAGCACAACAACTCTTTGTTCTTTATTTTATCAAGCATATAACGCACGAAAGCGAATGAGTTATTGCGCCATTTCAATACTTTTTGCAGAAATACCATTGTTATCTTGTAATTCAATATCAGCACCACGACTAATGAGAGTCTTTCTTAACTCCTCACGGCCAAATAAAGTGGCATACATAACTATTGAAGTGCGCAGTCTAATGAGATTCATATGGTTTGTTAATACGTTATAACCTTACTAATTAAAAGGGAAAAACTATCTAAAAACATAGCTAAAACAACAACTAAAAGAGCATGCCTATCAATGTGGTAGCCTATGCAAATGAATATCAACCTGGACTTTTACCGCTTAAGTACTGATAATCACCTAACTAATAGATTCTTAAACATAAATAAACTATGCCTCTTCGAGATTACCAACAAGCAGCTGTCGATGCCGCTTTAGCTCACTTTAGAAAATCAGATCAGCCAGCTGTTATCACTCTGCCAACAGGCGCAGGTAAAAGTCACGTACTGGCGGAATTGGCAAGGCTAGCAAGACACCCAGTGCTGATCCTTGCTCATGTCAAAGAATTGGTTGAACAAAATCACAGCAAGTTTGAGCATGACGGTTTTGAAGCCGGTATCTTTGCGGCAGGATTAGGTAAAAAACAACACGGTCTTAAAACCACCTTTGCCAGTGTGCAGTCACTAAGCCGTAATTTGGATAAGTTTGACGGTTTTTTCTCCTTGCTGATTATTGATGAATGCCACCGCGTAAGTTTGAGTGAAGACAGTCAATATCAGAAAGTCATCAGCCATTTAAAAAACACCAACCCAAGGCTAAAAGTACTTGGCCTTACTGCAACGCCTTATCGATTAGATAAAGGTTGGATCTATAAAAAGCATTATCAGGGTTATGTCAGAACAGAAGACGATACCCCGTTTGAAAGCTGTATTTTTGAATTACCGCTACGCTATCTGGTACAAAAAGGTTTCTTAACCACACCGGCTGTGATTGATGCGCCTGTTGCCCGTTACCAGTTTGACGAATTACCACAAGAATATAATGAAGTACAGCTGGACCAATTTTTAGCTAAGAGTCCCCGTGTAACCCATGCGATATGTAAGCAATTAATCGAGCTTGCAGCCAATCGTAAAGGCATCATGATCTTCGCTGCCAGTATTAAACATGCACTAGAAATTTTTAAACAATTACCCGACGAGCAAGCCGCTATCATCACAGGTAAAACCACTATTAAAGAGCGCGATGAACTTATCCGCCAATTTAAAGCCAAGGAAGTTAAATACCTCGTTAATGTATCGGTGTTAACCACTGGATTTGATGCACCACATGTCGATGTTATTGCTATTTTACGCCGTACCGATTCGGTCAGCTTATATCAACAAATCGCCGGACGAGGCTTGCGCCTTGCTGAAGGTAAGACCGATTGTTTAATTATTGATTACGCCGGTAACGGATTTGATTTATACCAACCTGAAATCGGTTCAACCAAACCAAACAGCAATAGCGATCTTGTACAAGTCCCTTGCCCAAGCTGTGAGTTTGCTAATCTGTTTTGGGGGATCACCGATGCAGATGGTGACATAATCGAGCATTACGGCAGACGTTGTCAGGGATTAGTTGAACTGAGTAACGGCGATGAAGAACAATGTAATTACCGTTTCAAATATAAGCAGTGTCCACAATGTAATGCCGAAAATGATATTGCCGCTCGGGAATGTCAGCAATGTCATGTTGATTTAATCGATCCAGACAATCAATTGAAAAAAGCACTGCAACTAAAAGATCGTAAAGTACTGCGTTGTTCCGGTATTTCAGCGCAAGCCGATGGCGACAAAATCAAGCTAAATTATCATGATGAGGATGGTGACGTCGTTAAAGAGACCTTCTATTTTAGTAATAGCAAGCAACGCCTACGATTTTTCAGTCTCTTTTCAAGAACAGTGACCGGTTCTCCAATTACAGCCACAACCGCTGAGCAAATTGCAGCTCAAATACAAGGGTTTGTAGCACCGGATTTTGTGATAGCCAAAAAGGAAAAATACTTCTGGAAAATTGAACATCGTATATTTGACTATAAAGGTAATTATAGAAAGGCATACCAGCATTAGCAGGCTGCCCAAAAATAAAAGAGCTAAAATAAAAGTGCTAAAAACAGGCTTAAACGACTAAAATTAAAGCAGTTGGTTGTCACGACTTCAGCGCCATTGTCAATAAAAATATGAGAAAAACTACCTATTTGGTAAATATACGTAAATAAATTATTTTAATAGACAAAATGCTTGATTGAGACAGGTTAATATCTAAAATAGGTATAACAAACACACCTCTGAACGAGCTTTCAGCGAAACTAATCTTTAACGATACAGCATGGACAAGCTCAGTTTCATATCAGAATTTACAACATATGTAATAACACCCCGGAGTTAATCTAGTCATGAAAAAGTGGACCTTAGCCATGTTACTAATCGCACTAGCCTTGTTTGGCAGCGTGATTGGTTTTAATCTTTTTAAACAGCAAAAGATTGCAGAATTTATGGCCAATAGACCTGAACCGGAATTTCCAGTTACCGTTGTCGATATCAAGACATCAGATTGGATTCCGACTATTCAAGCTATTGGTTTTATTGAACCTAACCAAGGTGTAGAAATTTCCAACGAAATCGCTGGTAAAATCGATCGCCTCTCATTTGATTCAGGTACTAAAGTAACCAAAGGTCAATTACTTGTTAATCTTGACTCTCGCGTAGAAAAAGCAAACCTAAAAAGTTCGCAAGCAAAACTGAACGCTTCTAAATCTAAATTCTTACGATACGAAGCGCTTTATAAGAAGAACGCAGTATCAAAAGAAGCGCTGGATGAATCTGAAGCATCTTACTCTTCACTACTTGCTGATATCGAAAGTCAAAAAGCAGTGATTGAACGCCGCCAAATTACGGCTCCGTTCGATGGTGTAGTTGGATTACGTCATGTATTTTTAGGTGAGTTTTTATCTGTAGGTACATCAATCGTCCGCTTAGAAGATACCAGAGTTATGCGTCTTCGTTTCACCGTGCCGCAAACTCAAATTTCAAAAGTTTATTTAGGTCAAGTTGTTGAAATTTTTGTGG
>NZ_JASJHF010000287.1:0-12049 GCF_033791185.1 Moritella sp.
TTCTGTTGTTTCTGGATCCGCGACAACAGAATAATCAGTATTTTTACCTAAGGTATTATTATAATCATCAACTCCAGCAACAGCGCGCGAATCTTCAAATTCAATCACACCAACCACGCCATTATATGCCGCAGTGGTATAATTCAATCGCGTTCTTAAAGTAAGTGCGTTAGCATTTTTTAAATCATTATCTTGATCTACAAATTCATACCTAAGATTCATATCTAACGTTGTTTTGCCACCAGTCACCGCATCAGTAAAATTATCAGCCAAAACCATCGAGCTGCTTAATACCAATCCAATACTCATTGCTAATTTGCTTATTTTCATCACTTCATTCCTTTGATGTTATTGTTAATATCCTCAGCAACCGCACTGGAAACAGCATTAATACTCAATAACGGTCTCTACACCCATTTATAGATGTTTATATCGCTTCAAAGAAAACACTAACAACAACAAAAACAGGTCGCAACATTTTAACAACATGCGCTCACGGATATTAACCTGAGGTTGATCTACATCACTAAATTTGACAAGGTTAGCCGTCAAACTGAATTGAAATGTCAAAAAACACAATAAAACCATATAGATAGTATGGTTACTTGACGATGATTGATTGATAATGAATATAAGGAAGGAATAAGACCTATAATAATGCTGACATACAGGTCTCAATTAGTTAGGAGAGGTTAGACGATTGCGCGACCTAAATATTCAACCAAGGCTTCAGACAAGTTAAGCCATTCTTCTTCAGGGACATAAGCCGTTGGATCGTCTTCATCATATTCACCGAACTCCTCCCAATATACTTCACGCACTGCACAGGCGAAGTCATTATTTAGTTCAGCCATATCAGCAATGCTGCCAAACCAAACTATATGGCGTAAATCGATGGTTAACTCGTTAACGTGTTCAATCCACTCTTCATCTGAATTTGCTTGTGCTTGTAATACTTTAAAGCGTTGCTTCGCAGCATGCACTAACTCTCCATCCATCTCGCCAGTATCCGCTAAAATAGCCAAATACTCGCCATAAATAAAATCGATAGCTTCTTTACGGCCACTACACCAGTGTAGCTTGGTGCCTCTGCTACCCAATACTGATGCATTGTAAGAATCATCAATATGCACGATAGCCCAGCTATCTATAAATCTACTCATGGTTTTCTCTTTATTTATGTGATGACAGGTTATCAATCGCTATTGTAACAAAAAATCGTTACGCTTGTATCTAACTTGATATACAGGCAATTGATATGAGCACAAATAAATTACCCAAGATTGCAATCATAGGTGCAGGCTGGTTAGGTAAACCACTGGCGCTGGCATTACGCTCGCAAGACTATCCGTTAACAGTCAGCTGCAGTCATGCCGAAAAAACAGCAAGCTTAATAGACCTAGGTATTCCAGCTGTAAGTGCGACACTAACCAGTGAACCACAAGGTGATTGGCAGGGTTTATTAGCCAATAAAGATATTGCGATCTGTCTGCTCCCCGCTAGCCGAGGTAATCATGCAGATACCCCCTTGGCGGAGCAAATAAAGCAATTATTGATCATGCTAAAGCACCATGATGTGGGTAAGTTTATTTTTGTTAGCTCCACCAGCATCTATCAAAAAACCGATAATAGCCTAACGGAAACATCACCACTCAATCCAACCAGTACTGTCTATGCCGCTGAACAGTTAATTCAACAACAGCAAGACATTGCGTACACCATCATCCGTTTTGCAGGGCTGATTAGCGAAGATAGAAATCCAACGCGAAGTTTATCCAAGAAGAGTGCTAGTGGGCATATCTTTGATGCTGGTGCATCACCGGTCAATTTAATTCATCAAAACGATGCACTTGGTGTCATTCAGCAAGTGATCAAACAGCAATGTTGGGGGGAGATATTCAATGCCTGCAGTGATCAGCATTCCAGCAGACAAGCATTTTATCAACAAAGCGCAAAGCAACTCGGCATCACCGTTCCAAATTTTACCGACGACAACAGTAAACCAAATTGCATCATTGCTAACGATAAATTGAAGCAATTATTAAGCTATCAATTTAAGTATCAGTCCGCTACAGATTTAGTAATTTAGGCTTTGGCATTTGGCTTCGCTTAAGGCTATCAAAACAGTATAGCGACATTAAAATGGGATGTCGTAAGCAGATACGCAGGCGCCCCCAACGATAAATGGTCTTTACTTGCTTTGCTACGATCGGGGTATAACATACCGCTGTGCAGGTTGCACAGGTTGGTTTTTCTGGACCACTGTCACAAAAAGCCAGTTTGCGTGCGGTCATTTGCTGTAACCGTTCGCAGTCACGACACACTTTACCTTGATAAACATGATGTTGTTTACAATACATAGTGATCATTGCATTTTGCAGGCGCATTTCGCGGTTTAAACGTGGGTGCGCTAAGATTTCAGAGACTGTTTTCATCGTATATCTATTTTATTTATTAGCCAATGAGCATCTCGGTTGAGAACGTTAATTGTTGGCTAAACAATAAAATTAATCTTGTATAAATTCAGAAGAGCGCAATTAGAACAGCAAAATTATCGAACTGCAAGACAAAACAACCATACGTTTAGTTTGCATTCGTTTTTATCTTGCTCGATTTATACTGTAATAATAAGACAACGGATTGTCATAATTACTGTCCTGCCTGCGCTAATCCAACGGTCACCGCATCTTTCGTTAACAGTTCAGGAAGCAACTTACCCTGCGGTAATGCCGGACCAAATACCTGATTAAAGGGAATAGCATAACGACCATAACGTTTTAAATAAGTTTCAATCTGACTATCCGGTTTGGTCCAATCGCCTTTCATTGCCACGACATTATCGGCATTTAACAAGGTAATAATATCACTACGCTGTAAGACAGCGCGGTCATTGACCACACAGGTAATACACCAGTCTGCAGTAATATCGATAAACACCGTTTTACCCTCGGCAATATATCCGGCAATTTTTTCTGGCTCAAATGCTTGCCAGCGTATTGTTGAACTCGACTCCGAACCTGTTTCAGAAAGACGGGATACCGATGCCGGAGACCAAATAATGGTATTAGCTAACAGCAAATACACCGCGAATGTGGTAACCAAGGCTCGAGGCCCTGGTTTAATGATCAGAAATATAATCATGGCACAAATGATGAGACTAAAACCAGTCCACAATATCAGGCTTAAATGCGCTTGTAACAGCCAAATTAACCATACTAAGGTCGCACATATTAATACTGCTAAAAATTGACGAAAACGTACCATCCACATACCCGGTTTAGGCATGACTTTAACGCAATTTGGCCAAGCTGCAATTAATAAATACGGCAGTGATAAGCCCAATGCCAAACCACTAAATATCACCATGATTTGCCAACTGGATCCCGCTAATGCAAACGCTACTGCAGTGCCTAAAAAAGGCGCCGAGCACGGCGTTGCTAATAACACTGCAAAAATACCTTGATAGAAATGGCCACGGGTTGAACCGGATAACTTATCCATCAAACTTTGTGGTAACTGCACATCGAATTTATCCAGCAGATTTAAGGCAAATAGTACCAGCACAGGGATCATCACCAATAAAAACGCTGCCGATTGAAATTGCACTCCCCAACCAAATCCAATACCAAAATATTTAAGCCCAATAAACAGTAAACCTAATAACCAAAAGGCGACAAAAATACCAGCGGCACTTAATAAAAAGTTAATCCGTCGTTGCGCACTCGATTCACTAACCGATTCAACCACCCCTAATAACTTAATCGACAATACTGGTAATACACAGGGCATTAAATTAAGAATAAAACCACCAGCAACCGCCAGTAATAACATGTAAATCCAACTTGGCAAGGTTTGCTCAATAACCGTCGGGGTAATATTATCGGTAAAACTAATACCACCTTGCGCATAGGTAAGTGTTACTTTTAGCGCTTGCTGAGGATCGAGTCGTGCAGGTGTACCCGCCATATCTTCGACCGTCATAATTAGCCGTGTCACTCCATCCGTTTGTGTTATTTTCGGTTGGCTAAACAAAGTAAAATCCACACCTTCGACAAAACCATCAACAACAGGCGTCGTTAACCCTGCCACTTCAATGATCAATTGTGATGACACACTATCCCAGCCCAGTTGTTGTAATGATGCCGATGTTGTACTGATATCGACAGGGACATTAGCAACATAGGGTTGTAACTGCGCGCTTGATGCTTTATCGATAGTGGAGGCTGTCGCCGGTAGCCTCAACGCAAGATTAACCTGCGCGCGTATACATACTTCACGACATACCAACATAGTAGTTTTGGCTGTTAACGATAACGCCTTAGTTGGATCTACCACGCGCACTTGCAAGGGATAAATAACTTCGTGTTTATAGCCATACGTTTCAACGTCATATACCATCATCCGCGTTGGAATAGGCCACAACCAATCAACTCCAGCTAAATTATCAGAACCTTGCCAATCAATGCTTGGGGGTGCACCTGCTAATCCCGCTGAACTCCAATAAGTTTTCCAATCATCATCCAAGGTGATTTTTAAGCCCATTGATAATACGGTAGCGCCGTTAACGCCATCCGCCGTTGACAATAACTGCGCCGTTGCTACTTTCGCCGCAGGGTCAAAGGCACTCGCACTTTGCTGTGCATAAGCGCAAGAAGACA
This sequence comes from Moritella sp., assembly GCF_033791185.1. Taxonomy (GTDB): domain Bacteria; phylum Pseudomonadota; class Gammaproteobacteria; order Enterobacterales; family Moritellaceae; genus Moritella. The sequence goes on from NZ_JASJHF010000287.1 coordinate 4,659, forward strand.
GTAATAGGCAGAGTAAAAGATAAAATCGCATGCTAGTAAGTTCCCAATTTATATACTGTCTCTATCTTAAGCCAAGCCCTTAAGATATGAAATTAAAAATCTATGTATAACCAAACCATTGCATTCATTACCTAACCCAGTAACAATTAGATATGCTTCTTATCGAAAGCTACGCGAGCACGTATATTAAGGCGGAAGTAAATTTACTCCTTAATCAATTAACCACATCACTTTACAACAGGCAACTACAATGGATTACGCATTTGTTAAACACATGCACATGGGCATGGCTTACCTAAGTATCAGCTTCTTTATATTTCGTTCAATTTTGTCGGTCTCAGAGTCGGTATTATTACAAAATAAGGTAATCAAAATATTACCGCACATCATTGATACCTTGCTTATATTACTAGCCGGTCACTTAATGGTGACGATCCAACAATATCCGTTTGTGGATGCTTGGTTAACCGCAAAATTAGTCGCGCTTATCGCTTATATTATTGTTGGTACTATCGCGATTAAACGCGGTAAGACTGCAGTGATCCGTTTATGGGCAAGTGTTATTGCAGTGGCTATTTTTGCTTACATTCTTGGCGTTGCAAAAAGCCATGATGTGATGTCTTGGTTAGCGATCGCTTAAAGGAATACACATGGCAGCATCGGCACTATTACAGCAATACAGCAGGTTATTTCAAACATCTGGTAAACCAGTTCTTGACCTCGCCTGTGGCGCTGGTCGTAATGGTTTATATTTGCAGCAACAGCAGATACCTACTATTTTTGCCGATCAAAAACCGACGGTATTAACCAGTTTAGCGGCTATGCCTGGTATCAGCGCCGAGCAATGTTGGCAAGTTGATTTTGAAAATGGTCAGCAACAACTGCAGCCGAACAGCTATCAAGGCATCGTGGTGTTTCGCTATTTACATCGCCCATTGATTGACGATATCAAGCAAGCCGTGTGCGCTGGCGGTATTGTGATTTATGAAACTTTTACCGTTGAAAATAGGCAGTTCGGTCGACCTAACCGTGATGCGTTTTTATTGCAGTTGGGCGAGTTAAAAGAAATGTTCAGCGATTGGGAATGTTTGTATTATTTTGAAGGTATTAAACATAATCCAGATTGTGCAATTGCCCAGATAGTGTGTAAAAAACCGTAAAAAAAAGCGCCATGTTGAATCATCAACATGGCGCCCTTATCACAATCCGTTATTAAGCACGGATGAAGTCAATGTGTTGTAATTTTGGCTTGAACGCGTGGCGTTGCATAGCTTTAACTGTAACAGCCATTTCAGTACCGTCAACAACAAGAGTGATAACTGAAGAGAAAAACTCAGCGTTACCAGATTGTGCGTTGTTAATTAGATCGTGCTCTAATTCGATAGAGATTGCTTCTTCGCCTTGACCGTAGATTACAGCAGGGAATTTGTTAGCGTGACGTAGGCGGCGGCTCGCACCTTTCCCAAGGTCAGAACGTACTTTAGCTTCAAAAGTGAAAGACATAATCTTTTCCTAATAAGTAATAATAATTGGATCTGAACTAAAATTCAGATAATAAGCGTTATTTAACTGCTGCCTGCGACCGGGCAACAACAGTAATATTAACGGTGGCGGATGATACCATGCAAGCCGTATGACAACAAGTAAATGCGCATAACTAAAGACAGTAAGAAAGAAGCAAGCGAAGTCAGGTCGTATCAGCATAGAAGAGAAGTGAACCACAATTACCGTCTAGTTTGCCTAAACCTAAATTTTAGTCCGCAAATACATCACGCCATATTGTCATTTCAATCCAAACATTGAGAATGAACAAAATAAAGAATAACGCACTTCAATAAGGTACGATTATAAAGGTGCCTGATCGTATAATAATAAATTGATGAAGCCCTATAAATCAGCATTAACAATCGAATTTACATACTCTGCTAACATAATAACGGCATAAATATCTAAAGTAAGTTTAAGATCACTAAACCGAGTATTTCAATAAGTTAATACTACTTTAGACAAAGTTTATGCTGCTATACTGGAAATCTTAACCACCCTAACATCAACGATAATTTTGTAGGATCTTGTATGCTGGACTCAGAATTAATTAGGCTAAGCGAAGATGATAACCAAGCTGAAGTCCGTCTGGTTCCCAATAAACACGCACCACTTACAATCGTTGATTTACTTGAGTTACTTCATGTTGAGCCTTTCAACCAATTATCACCTATTCTCACCAACATTGAAGAAGCTGTCACCCAGATAAATGAACTCACAGGTCAACGCGCTGGCGCTGAAGAGTTCCTTTTTATTCTGGCAGAGCGTAATAATTGCCAAATTGAAATCAGTCTCAGTAAAGATAATATGCAGGCAGAAGTAAATCTGACTGCAGGCTGGGGTGACCAGCAAGTTTCAATTGATGATATTTTAACAGCGCTCAATAATAGAAATATTCATCAGGGTATTGATAAATCCAAAATAGCGGAGCAACTCACACAACTACCGGGCCTATCACCCGGCAAGCAGATTAAGATTATTGCCGCCCAAGGTCTATTACCTATCCACGGTAAAAATGCCGAATTAAAACGCCAAGTATCATTAGCCAGAGAGCGTTTATTAAAACCCCAGCTAAAAGCTGATGGTAACGTTGATATGCGTAATCTGGGTGAAATAAAGATGGTGCAGGTTGATGACTTGCTTATCGAAAAAATACCCGCAGATGAGGGCACTAAAGGGTTCGACTTATTAGGTAAAGAACTACTGCCAAAATCAGGTAAAGACATCAAGCTACAAGCCGGACCAGGTACTTGTATCGACCCCAACAATCAATTAAGGCTACTTGCTACTATTACAGGCCAAGCAGTTGAAGTCAGAGGCGTATTGCAGATTGATGACATGTTAACGATTAAAAATGTTGATGTCAGCACCGGCCACATTGAATTTAAAGGCAGTATCCTGATCACAGGTAATGTGGATGCCGAAATGATGGTAAAAAGTAGTGGTGATATTACCGTTATGGGATTTGTTGACTCGGCCACTTTAGAAGCCGAGGGCGATATTATCGTCAATAAAGGTATTTTAGGACGTCAGGTAGTCAATAAAAACAGACACCAAGAACTTGCCACTAAAATCACAGCTCAAGGACAAATACGTGCGCAATTTGTCCAGTACTCAGAGTTAACCGCCATTGGTGATATCATCATCACCAAACAATTATTGCATAGCGTGACGAATACTCAAGGCAAGCTAACCGTCAGCGACGGCTTTAACCGTCATGGTGACATCGTCGGCGGCAGTGTGAATGCGAATAATGGTATTAATGTGGTCAATATTGGAGCGACATCGGGAACTAAAACGGAAATATTTTGTGCTATGCAAGAAGATGAAATTCGAGTTCAAGTACAAGACCGTAGCGAAGAATTAAAAACATTAGTAGAAGATGATAACTCACTGTGGATTAAGATTAATAATTTACCGCATAAAGACAAGTGGAAACATGATCACGGTGTCGTTACTGAAATTAAAGAAATGCTGTATGAAAAAAATAGATTTAACCAGCAACGTGTAAATAATGAAGTTGAGTTACAACAATTACAACTGGAACTCAAACAATACTACCAAGTGCACCTCATCGATGTCGGAAAATGTATTTTTGATAATGTTACGCTGCATATTGGCTCAGCATCGACCGTCACACAGCGTGAACATGGTCCGTGTCGAGTAATACATAAAGACAAACACATTGATTTTTATTATGCTTAGCTAGCGGTAACTCATCCGTCCAACTTTACGTATTCCAACAAAAAGGCCTAAGTAATCACTCAGGCCTTTGTTTTGAATATTAATCGGCTAGATTAAAGACTAGCTAATGCTTGCGTAAAATCAGCCAATAAATCATCGGTATCTTCAATACCAATTGAACAACGGATCATGCTCTCGCTTATACCCGATTCTTGACGTGCAGCGAGACCAATTTCATGGAAAATCGTTGGCGCAACCGGCAGTGCTAAACTTCGATTATCACCTAAATGTGTCGCCCCAATAACCAACTTCAACTCATTCAAAAATTGGCAACAATCCAAACCTTCTTTCAAATCTAAACTGAGCATTGAACCTGATGCGCCAAATAGTGATTTAGCACGGGCATATTGTGGATGCGATTCCAGACCAGGATAATAAACACGTTCAACTTTCGGATGCTCTTCTAACATTAATGCTAGCGCTAGTGCCGAGCTTGATGATTGTTTTACACGTAATGCCATTGTTTCTGAACCTAGCGCTAATTGGCCTGCCGCTTCAGAGCTCAGGCAAGCGCCCATGTCACGTAGCCCTTTCTTCTTCATCTGCGCATAACCCCACATAGCAGGATCACCTTTACGATACGCTTCAAAGATATTTGGATACTGTGACCAATCAAACAGACCTGTGTCTGTAACAGAACCACCAATCACGTTACCGTGACCACCAAAACATTTAGACAACGAAGTAACGATAAGGTGACATTTTACTGCTTTAGGCTGGAACAAATAGGCTGACGTTATCGTATTATCGACAACATATAATAAGCCTTTGGCGTCGCATAACTCGCCAATTTCAGCTAAGTCACAGACTTGTGTCGCTGGGTTTGCGATTGTTTCCACAAACACCATTTTGGTATTTGCTTGGCAAGCAGCGGCAACGTTAGCCACATCGGTGGCATCGACGAGCGTAACTTCAATGCCAAAGCTTCTTAAAGTACCAAATACACTTGAGGTATTACCAAATAAGAAACGGCTAGCAACGATATGATCGCCACCTTTTAATAAAGTCAAAAATACCGCGACAATTGCCGCCATACCTGAGCTAAAACAAAGTGATGCTTTACCCTGCTCCATTTCACAGATCATATTCTGTAACATATCAATCGTTGGCGTCGCTTGACGAGCATAGGCTTGGCCAGCTTGTCGGCCTTGAAAGATATCGATAAGATCTTGAATATCATCATAACCATATGTTGCAGAGTTATAAATTGGGGCGTGAATAGCACCAAACTCTAAATTTTGGTTGTGATCATGATGAACTAAGTGAGTAGTGAATCCCTGCTCTTTCATTGTTATTCCTTCATACAACAAATTGACGTTAACCTCATTATTGATCAGGATGAGGTTAACTTATAGCGTTTATGTCATTTTATCATTACGGATAAACATCTCGGCTAATTGGGTTTTGTAACGAGATCAATGTTTCTGTCGATTGTACTTCTTCAATCTGTTGAATTTTATCAATCAATACTTTTTGTAATTCATCGATAGAGCGTGTCATCAACTTCACAAAAATATTATAATTACCCGTAGTGTAATATGCTTCAACGACTTCATCTAACGCTTTTAATTGCGCTAACGCAGAAGGATAATCTTTTGCGCTCTTTAGATTAATACCAATAAAACAACAAACGTCATAACCGAGTTTCTTCGGACACACTTCAACTTTAGTGCCTAGAATGACACCTGTTGATTTCATTTTTTCGACACGAACATGGATGGTACCCGCACTTACGTTAAACTTTTTTGCTAGTTCAGCATAAGGGACACGCGCATTAACCATGAGTGCATTAAGGATCTTTTTATCTAATTCGTCGAGATGAGTATTAAGCGGCATTACAACTTTTCCGATCATAAGTAACAATACAAGAAGTCGATTATAACGCTAAAACCATAATCATCTAGCGCATAATTTGAATAATCTTGAAAAAATACCACCTTTTTGACTGCATAACTGCGATTTGTTCATTATCTCATTAATTAATCGCTTAATTTGCCAAAATTGAAATTAGTTTTATCACAATGTTAAAAATATTATTGGTCACATAGCCTGCTTGAGTTACCATTTCGGTCTGCACACAGCGCAATTATTTATTCAGGTAACTTAATGTCTCAACAACAATATAATCTTATCGTCGTACTCGGCGCAACAGCATCGGGGAAAACACGTTTAGGGGTTGATTTGGCGAAACAATTAAACGGGGAAGTGATCTCGGGTGATTCTCGACAAGTCTACACTGGCCTCGATATTGGTTCAGGCAAAGATTTAGCTGAATATGGCGATGTGCCTTATCATTTGATTGATATTATCGAACCCGGTAAAGAATATAACGCCTTTCAATTTCAGCGTGATTTCTTCAAAGCATTCAAAGACATTAACCAACGCGATAAATTACCGCTACTTGTCGGCGGCACTGGTTTATACATAGATGCCGTGGTTGCTGGTTATGAATTTGTGCAACTCGATAAAAATATTCCCCAGCGTGAACAGTTTGCTGAAATGGCTTTAGCAGATGTACAACAAATTTTGCTTGAGCTTGATAGCCAATCCTATGAAACGACAGATATTACCGTGCGTCCACGTTTGTATCGCGCCATTGAAATAGCCCAACATGCTGCATCACAAACAAGTGATGCAGTCAAAATTATACTGCCAGAAATAAAACCGCTATATTTCGGCATAAAATGGGATCGCAGTGTATTACGTCAGCGCATCACCTTACGCTTAAAAGAACGCTTAGAAAATGGCATGATTGAAGAAGTCGAAGGACTGTTAGCGCAAGGTATAAGCCATGAGAAGTTAGAGTACCTTGGACTTGAATACCGCTTTGTCAGCCAGTATATCGAAGGTAAGATAAGCTATGATGAGATGTTTGATATATTGAATGTCGCCATCCATAAATATGCTAAACGCCAAGATACCTGGTTCAGAAGAATGGAACGTCAAGGCGCAAAAATACATTGGTTAGACGGTACAAGTGATATTAATCAACAAGCTCAGGCTGTATTAAGTCAATTCCAAAGAAGTTAATACTCCCGTCTCGAATCATTAATGCCAAACAGAACTTCTGACCATAAAAAAGCCACACCGGATCGGCGTGGCTTATTATCTAACTCTATCTATTTACTCAATTATCAATTTAAGTAAATACTTATCTAAGTCAGTATTATTTAGTGACTCGATGCTCTGGATTGTATTTATCCATCACCACAGCACAAACGGCATCACCGGTAATATTCAACGCTGTACGCACCATATCAAAAATACGGTCTAACGCGAATAACAGTGGTAAACCTTCGATTGGGATACCTGCCGCAAGTAGTACTGCCACCACAAGGAAAGACGGACCAGGAACACCCGCTTGACCAATAGCACCTAATGTTGATGTAAAGATGATAGCTGCATAAGCCGCCATGCCTAATTCAACATTGAACATTTGTGCAAAAAACACCGCAACAAGGCCATAATAAATAGCATTACCACTCATGTTAATCGTCGCACCTAGCGGCAGTACAAACGATGCCGTTGAATTAGCAATATTTAATTCTTTTTCACATACTTCCAATGTCACAGGTAATGTAGCCATTGATGACGCTGTTGAT
>NZ_JASJHF010000288.1:0-38842 GCF_033791185.1 Moritella sp.
GGTTAGCAGTGCATTATTGAAGACTCACGTTATTATGAGTCAACTATGTCATACACTGCTAATGGGAACATCGAGTCTTTGGCTTTAGTGAGTGCGCACCGTTTGCAGACTACAGCTTGTATTAAATAGTACTTTCGCTAAGTATCATGGCGCCTTCAAGTAAGTTATATATGATGGCGCTTGATACCAGCATAAACAGCAGACCAGTGCAGAGATTTATTGCTGGTGCGGCTTTTATTACACGCTGCTGAATGATAGGTTTCGATAAAATTAACGCAATAAATACAAACCAAATTAGTGACAGTACTAACATGATAACCGTGGCCATCAACTTAGTCATAAGGCTCACATCGGGTGTGATCATGGCTGAAAATAAAATAATGAAAAACACCATGGCTTTCGGGTTTAACAGATTAGTCCACAATCCTTGCATGAAGCCTTGAGTTGGCGTCAATTGACTAAGCTTTGACGTATTACTGTCGACTGATTCGCTTGCCTGCCAGTGCTGTAGCGCGCCTTTTACGGATCCCAATCCCATCCATGCTAAGTAACTTGCCCCCAGCATTTGTATGATCATATACAAGGTTTGTGAGCTCTTAATTATCAGACTCACCCCTGTCAAACTCAAAATAGTATGAATTAAAATAGCAATTGAGATACCGACAGCAGAGGCAAGCGCTGTATTTCTTGATTCTTGGCTCGCGAGTTTGACCACTAACGCAAAGTCAGGACCAGGACTCGCTAATGCGACAACGTGGATAATAGCGAGAGATAACAGTAACTCGATGTTCATGGATAAACCTTCAATAATAATTATGCCGCTATCTTGCAGCGGAAAAGGTATTGCTTATAGGAAAAAATTGCAGGATGTCGAACTAAAGCACACGGCGCTGAAAGTGTGAAGGGGTGATCAGGTAGGCATTTTTGAAGGCTTTATTAAAATGGCTTTGGTCAAAGAAACCAACTTGGTAGGCGATGTCAGACAGATTGCCGCCTTTCATCAAGGCTTTTTTGGCATATTCTAAACGTACTCTTTTTAAATAAGCGTGCGGTGTCATGCCCATTGATTGCTTAAATTGGCGTAAAAACTGAAATTTACTCAAATCAAGCTGTAGCGCTAATGCATCTAATTGGAACGCTTGGCCGGGCTCATCATGAAACAAGGTTTTAATGTAGTTTAATTGCAGCACAGATAATTTTTTTGTAGATGCACGCTGCTGTGATGGCACTTGGTTATTGTGAATATCGCCATTATGAATAAACAATTCGGTGATGAAGGCCATCATTGCGGTTTCAATGTGCAATTGTGCTGTAGGCGCTTGCTCTGTGGTTAACAATTTATGTAAATGCAAGAATGCATGGGATAACGCCGCATTGTTGATTAATGGTGCGTTAAAGAAGGTTTCCGCCTGACCCATCTCGCGGCTTATTTCATTAACATAATCCACTGGTAATGCCATGACATGTGATTGATAACCGCCGAGGGTGATGTTGTCGCCATTATGCGCTTCATCGGGGTTTAAGGTTGAGATAAAACCGGGCGCAAGGTGATACACCTTACCTTGGTGGCTATATTGCTGGCAGCCGCTGGTGACAATACCAATATGATAATCAAGATGCACATGACGCTCAAAAGAAAATTGTTCAACATTCGCCGAACTCAGTTCAATATTAGGCAAGATAGGGTTGTGCCAATATTCGATTTTCTCTATTTTTTTATCTGTGGCACTCATTTTATATACTCACTGCATTCATCTATATGGGCAGCGCCCATTCATTCGCATGTTAGCTTAAGTGGATCGTGAGTAATAGTAAATAATTGCGGGGTTTGGTGTCTGTCACGGTCGATGGGAATATTTATTGTTGCTTAATTGTTAAGTTGTGGTGGCGATCAAGGTTTTGCATTCACTCGAAAAAACTTACTTAAGTTGTTGATATTTGGTTTTTTCATGGTGTTTTATGGGTTTTTATTTCAGTGTCACTTGGCTTTTATAAATCTTGTAACATTTCGTTACATTTAAGAAAAACTTCTGACATGATTTCATAGTTAACTTATGCAATGTGTATAGGCGCACTTAATGCTGACTGTTTATACCAACTTAAATGTGACAAAAATAAGGATCATCAATGCAATTTAAGCATCGTACTCATGGACATGAGCAACCACACTGGCCTGCTGGCCCATTTAAAATTAGATTACCGTTTGTACATTACCGTTGGGAAATGCCGGAAATGATCCAAGGATTTTTCATGTTTGTAGTGGGACTTGCCATGATCCCATTACTCGAAAATTACCTCGGTATGCCCTATGAAGCAGCGCTGGCTTTTACTTTTGTTGCAGGGCTTTGTTATATTTTGCCTGCGATGCTGGGTGTGCCTTTAGTGCCTGGTTGGATCACGCCAGCCATTCCGGTGGTATTACTGTATTTAAAAGGTTTTGAGCCGGGGCCTGAGGCAATTCAAGCCTTGTTTGCTTTACAAATTGAAGTCGCTGTTATTTTCTTTATTCTAGGGGTCACACAATGGGGCTCTAAATTAGTTAATTTCATACCCAATTCATTGAAGTCAGGCGTTATTATTGGTGCTGGTATGGCTGCGCTTATGGGGGAGTTAAAACTAGGTGGCCGCATTGATGCGACCCCCATTTCTTTGATTGTCGGTGCAATTATCTCTGCGTATGTGCTGTTTTCGTTATCATTTAAGAATGTTGTTGATGGTAATTCATTTGCCAAGAAAGTCGCTAACTTCGGTATGGTTCCCGGTATGATCATCGCAATGCTAGTGGGGTGGGCGGTTGGTGAATATCCATTACCTGATATCCAGTGGGGGATTACCCAGCCTGATTTCTCTTTGATGGTTGAATACTTACCCTTTACCGTTGGCTTTCCTAATTTGGAGGTCTTCTTACTCGCCATTCCGACAGCGTTGATTGCTTATGTGATTGCATTTGGTGACATCATTGTTGGTTTTTCTTTAGTCAAACGTGTCGATCATATCCGCGTTGATGAAAAGATCGAAGAAAGCGTTGACCGAGTACATTTAGTGACGGGACTGCGTAATTTAATTCACGCCTTTTTTGCACCTTGGCCGGGATTAGCGGGTCCACTATGGACTGCTGCGCATGCGACGGTAGCTGAGCGCTATGCGATGGGACGTAAATCGATGGAGTCTATTTACAGCGGTGGCGGCACATTTTGGATCAGTGGTTTAGTGGCCCTTTTTGCTTTGCCTCTGGTGACCTTATTTAAACCTGTGCTACCTATTGCGCTGTCGTTAACCCTGATCCTCACGGCTTATATCTGCATTATGGTTGGCATGGAACAGTTAAAAGATTCAGTCGAACGCGGGGTGGCGGGGATCGTGGCCGTCACATTAGCGATGCCAGATCCAAAATCGACCGTATATGCGGTCATTGTCGGCCTAGTATTGTATTTCCTCATTGAAAGACCGTCATTATTAGGTTCGGATAAGCGTAAAGAGAATGTGTTGTTTGAAGATAGTGACGATATAAAGGAAGTAAACGCCAAAATATCATTATCTGCGGATACTAAATAATCATAAATAAAAAGGAATGGATTTATGCCAATATCAACAATGAATCGAAATGAACTGCAAGGGAATATGCAACCAACGAATATTTTCGATCAGTATTTACCTGCCACGGATGCAAATTATGTGGCGTTAACTCCTATCTCTTTTTTAGATCGCGCGGCATTTGTTTACCCAGATAAAACCGCCACGATTAATGGCACTATTCATCATACCTGGTCAGAAGTGTATAAACGCTGTACTCGCTTTGCCAGCGCATTGACAAAATGTGGCATTGGCAAAGGAGATACTGTGTCGATCATAGCTCCCAATATTAGTGAGCACTTTGAAACGCATTTTGCAGTGCCAATGTCGGGTGCGGTGCTGAACTCGATTAATACGCGTTTAGACGCGGAGGCGATTGCATTTATTCTGATGCACGCTGAAACCAAGGTATTGATCACCGATCGTGAGTTCAGCGCGGTGGTACAGCAGGCGGTGAAAATGGTAGCAAATAAACCACTGGTTATTGATATCGATGATCCTTCGTTTGATGGAGGAAAACTCATTGGCCAGTTGACCTATGATCAATTTTTAGCTGAAGGTGATGAAGATTTTATTTGGGTCAGGCCTGATGATGAATGGGATGCCATTTCACTCAATTATACCTCGGGTACCACCGGCGATCCAAAAGGGGTGGTTTATCATTATCGCGGTGCTTATTTAAATGCGGTTAGTAATATTTTATCGTGGGAAATGGGCAATCACCCTGTATACCTATGGACGTTGCCAATGTTCCATTGTAATGGCTGGTGTTTTCCATGGGCGATCGCGGCTACGGCTGGGATCAGCGTTAGTTCTCGACATGTTCGGGCTGAAGCAATTTATAACTTAATTCGGACAGAAAAAGTGACACATTTCTGTGGCGCACCAATCGTATTAAATATGCTTAATAGTGTTGATGAAGCGGTAAAATCGGGCATTGAGCAAGAAGTAAAAGTAATGACGGCAGGTGCTCCACCGCCAGCGTCAGTGATTCAAAGTATGGAGGCGTCTGGATTTAAAGTCACCCATACTTATGGTTTAACTGAAACCTACGGGCCTTCTGTCGTTTGTGCATGGCATGATGAGTGGAATGATAAAACGTGTGAGCAACAGGCGCGTTTGAAATCACGTCAAGGTGTACGTTCGCCGCTGCTTGATCAGTTAATGGTTGCCGATCCTATCACTATGGAACCCGTCGCAAAAGATGGCGAATCGATAGGCGAAATTTTTATGCGCGGTAATTTAGTCATGAAAGGCTACTTGAAAAATCCATCCACTACACAGGCCGCGTTTGCTGGTGGTTGGTTTCATTCTGGTGATCTGGCTGTCTGGCATGAAGATGGCTATGTTGAAATTAAAGACCGTTCTAAAGATGTCATTATTTCTGGTGGAGAGAATATTTCGAGTGTTGAAGTTGAGGATATTCTTTATCGTTATCCAAAAGTGCAAGATGTCGCAGTGGTTGCGAAAAAAGATGATAAATGGGGGGAAACGCCGTGCGCATTTATTACAGCAATGCCCAATACTGATATTAGCGAACAAGAAATCATGCATTTTTGTCGAGATAATATGGCCCATTTTAAAACTCCAAAAACCATTGTATTTGGTGAATTACCTAAAACATCAACAGGTAAGATCCAAAAGTTCTTACTGCGTCAACGTGCTAATGATTTAACCTAGTACTAAGCCTTGTCTAGGTGTAGCAGGCGGTTACTGATTCAGAATTACGATATTAACCGTTAGTTTGCTGTTTTTACCTGTTACTTTTGGCTGGTGTGGCAACCAGCCATTTTTAGTTGCAAAATTGATCACAAATCACTCCATTTGGTTACCTTTATGTTAAAATATTTTATGAGTTAACGCATATGTAGGAAGCAAGTGTTGTTAAAATATAAATTATCCCGTGTATTCTTCTCTTCTATGGTCACTATTCTTCTCGTGTTATTCGCGGTTATTTATTTCTATTCAGTTCCACTAATTAATAAAAAAGTTTACGAAACAGAAAGAAACTCTAGCCGTATGGTATTAGATAATGTTGTTGACCTCGCTAATAAAATGAAGCTTAGTTTAGCGGCTTATCAACGTGAAGCACTTGACGGCCATAAGCGCAATATGAAATCGGTAATCGATCTTGCCGAGGCTTATGTGGCCAGTTCTCTGGCTGAGTCTCAGTCGAATAAACTTACCTCCCAGCAAGCTTATGCCAAGCTATATGAAGGACTCCGTAGTTTTACTTATGGTAAGGGCAGTTATGTCTGGATTGCAGACCAACAATCGACGATTTTATCTCATCCCGACCCATATTTTTATGGTATGGATGCCTCGGATTTAAGAGATGCGAATGGCGAGTTGGTGTTCCCGACCGTCATATTAAAAGCGCGATCACAAGGCGCCGGTTTTTATCAATATCCTTGGCGGCGATTAGGCGAGAGTATAGATGTTGAGAAAATATCTTATGTAAAATATTTTCCTGAATGGGACTTTTTTATTGGCACCGGTATTTATATTGATGACATTAAACAAGGAACCGAAGCGCGTAGGGCTGAGGTAATTACTGACCTACGCCAATCCATAAAAGATATCGTGATTGCTGACACGGGGTATTTATTTATTTTTGATGAACAAGGCAATATGCTTGTTCATCCTAATGATAATATTGAAGCCACGAATGCATTATTACTAAAAAATCCAATGACAGGGCAATCGATATTACAAGAACTCATTGCTGTCGCTGATACTGGAAATGAACTGATTTACCAGTGGGATAGACCGACAGAACCGAATAATTATATTTACGAAAAATTATCTTTGGTTCGTCATATCAAAGGTTTAGGCTGGTACATTTGCTCTTCAGTGTATACCGAGGAATTGCAAAGTAGCGGGAAACTACTCAGCCAACGTATTATCCTGATCGGTTTGTTAGCCTTATTTGTGGCGATTATTTTTGCGCTACTATTCTCTAATTGGGTGACATATCCGATCACCCAACTTGCAGCAGTGGCCAAAAAGGTGAGTCGGGGTGATTTAACCCTAAAGAGTGGCATTAAACGTCAAGATGAGTTTGGTGTCCTAGGGCACGCGTTTGATCAAATGGTCACACAGCTACGAGATAATATTACCAATTTGGATTTAACCATCGCATCTCGTACTGAAGCATTAGTGAAAAGCAATCAACAATTACAGCTGAGCATGTTAGAGAGCCAGCGCGTACAGCAGCAATTGATGCAGGCACAACGTATGAATGCCGTGGGCCAACTGGCGGGTGGCTTAGCGCATGATTTCAATAATATTTTGACTATTATTCTTGGTAACTTGGTGGCTGCAGAGCGCTGTTTTCCAGAGAATAACAGCCTATTGAAAAAGCTAGCTCCAGCGATACGCGCATCCCGCAGGGGCAGTGATATTACTAATCGCTTATTAGCCTTTTCTCGTCGCCAACCGTTACAACCTCGCCGCATCAATATTGCTGATTTGATTGATGAAACGGTAGAACTCATTAAGGACTCATTACCGAGCACGATTGTGATTAAAACGCATTTTTCTAGTTATCGATTACAAGCGAGCGTTGACCCCAGTCAGTTAGAAAACTGCCTGATTAATTTGATGTTAAATGCTAAAGATGCGATGCCGAAAGGTGGGGATATAAGTATTAATGTCAGTGATATCGATATTGCGAGTAATATTGAAAGTGGCAGTCATTTTGATGAGCCTGTCGAGCCTGGAAAATATCTAGTCATTGATGTAATCGATCACGGTTGTGGTTTTACGCGTGATGCGATGAACATGGCATTTGAACCTTTTTATACCACCAAGTCATCAGGACAAGGTTCCGGCTTGGGCCTCAGTATGGTATTTGGTTTTATTAAACAATCACGTGGGTTTATTAATTTGAGCAATGGGGTTAATGCTGGCGCTAAAGTGACGTTATTACTACCGCTGCTATCTTATCAAGCATTGCCTGAACGAGATGATAAATATGATAATAGTGCTAACAATAGCGATTTCACAAATAAATTAATGTTGTTGGTGGAAGATGATTTTGATGTTCGAGCGGTGGTGCGTGAACAGCTTATCTCTTTTGGTTTTAATGTGATAGAAGCGACAGATAGTGATGAAGCTGAGCAATTAATGATGGCAATACCGCATCTGTTTGGCATGTTATCTGATATTAGTATGCCAGGTTCAAAAACTGGGTTTGAATTGGCTGATAGCTTGTTACGCAACGCCCCTGCAAGTAAGGTTATATTAATGAGTGGCTACGTTTTTGAAAATAATCAATCATTGCATAATATTGGCAAGGTTATACTTTTACGCAAGCCTTTTTCAACCAGTGAATTAGGCCGTGCACTGGATAATAGCGTGGATCAAGCAACGAGTTTGACTGATAAGGATAGCGAACGTGCAAACTAAACCTTTAATTTATGTCATTGATGATGAAATAGATATTTGTCAGTTGGTCTGCCAAGAGCTAGAGCAATATAATTTTGATACGGCATTTTTTACCTCTGGCGAAGCTGCATTACAGGCAGTGAAAGATAAAACGCCAGCATTGTGTATTATCGATTTAGGTTTACCTGATATGGATGGACTTACCTTGGTCAGGGAATTGTTCAATAATAAAAAAATGGGCGTCATGATCTTATCTGGTCGTGATAGTTTACCGGATAAGGTATTGGGTTTAGAGCTCGGTGCTGATGATTATATTGCGAAACCTTTTGACCTTCGAGAACTTGTGGCGCGGGTGAAAAGTATTGTACGACGATTAGTTGTTACTGAAACTGTGAGTCTGGAAAAATCTTGCGCCAGATTTGTAGATTGGTCCTTTGATATCTCAACGCTAATGCTGACTAATAGTGATGGCGATACTGATATGCTAAGCGTTGCTGAAGCGACTATTTTACAACTCTTTCTGGCGGCACCACAGCAAATATTAAGTCGAGAGCGATTGTTAGCTGAAAATTCAATGACGTTTGATCGCAGTATTGATGTGCGTATGTCACGATTGAGAAAAAAAATAGAAGTTGACCATAAGCAGCCGAAGATTATTAAGACTGTGTATGGGGCTGGTTATATGTTTACCCCAACGGTAGAGTGGCTATAGCTAGGCTTAAACCTACTTAAAAAGGTCTCATTTAGTAGGTTTAATATTAGCTGCCGCGGTGTATTACTTCAATCGCGGAAGTTTGTCTTTTAGCGCGGTAATATGCATGGTTTTGTTGGTCAAATAATCCGTCAGGCCATTGTTACGTAATAGACACGCAGGGCAATCGCCACAACCTTTACCAACAATACCGTTATAGCAAGTCAGCGATTGGTGAGTAACGAAATCAAGTTCATCGTGCAAGTCTGCAAGTGCCCATGTTTCTGCTTTATTTAACCACATGAGTGGCGTTTCAAATTTAAATTGTTTCGCCATGCCGAGGTTACAAGCGTGGTTAATTGATTTGATAAACTCATCTCGGCAATCTGGGTAGCCAGAAAAATCAGTTTCACAAACGCCTGTGATCACGGTGTTCGCGCCGACTTGATAAGCATAAATACTGGCAAGGGTCATGAATAAGATATTACGACCGGGCACAAATGAATTCGGTAAGCCGTTGTCCATTAATTCATGAGAAACAGCGATATCGTCACGTGTTAGCGAGCTGATCGCTAATTCACTAAGCAGATCAACATTAATAATTTTATGGTTTTTCACACCGAAATAAGCCGCTGTTTTTTTCGCTACCTCGATCTCTTGGCTATGACGCTGGCCATAATCAAAGGTAATACAGTCTACGCTATCATAACGCTGCAATGCATCCACTAAACAGGTGGTGCTATCCTGACCGCCACTGAATACTAATACGGCTTTGTTTGCTGTCTGCTGTGACATTTGTTGTCCTTTTATCTCTTAGTAAAGCTTGAATGAAGCGATAATAGCATAAGTATATTAAAACAAGGTTAAATCGCTAGTTGGAGTAGCTTAAACAATTATCTGCTAGTGGTTAAAAAACAACGGTGTAATCGTACCTATGCAGGAGGATTTTGTTTCGGTAGAATGTAACAATAGCTGTATATAAACATAGTATATAGCGATCACGTTTATGTATAGGCTGGCGTTTGCTGGCTTTTTGTTTTATTGGTAAGTATAAGCATGTCAGATAATATTGAAAGCACGCAATTAAAGCCGCAAGATCCCAGTTTACAAATTATTTCAGAAGCTGAGCAGGGTAGTCCTTTTTCTCAACTTGCTGCAGCGGATATGTGCTACGCACGAAGCCATTTTGATGATGCTTTTTATTGGTACAGTATTGCGGTGCGCTCATTTACCAGCAATCCAGATGCATATTCAGCAGAAGTGATTAAATGTGAAGTGTCTGCTGCAGAATGTAATCTTGCCGGTATGTTCTTTAATGGTCAGGGTACTGACACGGATAAGATGCAAGCATTTAAACTGTATGCGGAAGCGGCACGTAAGCGTTATGTGAAAGCACAAGTTCAGCTGGGTATGATGTATGTATACGCCGAAGGTATTCAGCAGCATTACGGTTTAGGTTATGCTTGGCTTAATGCGGCACAACTCAATGGCGAAGATCGCAAAGACATTAAAAAAGTATTGAAAATGATCGAAGCTAAAATGGATCGTAAAGCACTGGATAATGCGCGTAAGATGTCAGAGCAGTGGGTAGATGAAACGGTTTTAGAGAAACTAGCACTCCGTAAGAAAACCCGTTTTTCCTTCATCAGTAATTGGTTTAAAAAGTCGTAATAAGACCTTATCTTAAGCAATGCTGCAAGACATGGTAATAAATTAACCGCTAGCCTTAGCTGCGAAATTATCTCCATTCTTCTAAACTTAACTTATCTATAAATGATTATTAGGTGATGAAGATGGATTTAAGTAATTTTGAACAAATGGATGCCGCGATCTTACTGGGTATTGTTAACGAAAAACTGCGCTTAGAATGTCCTGATTTACATGATCTTTCTGCAAGTTATGACATGCCAACCGAAGCCCTCGCCAATAAACTCGATAGTCTAGGTTATCATTACGACACCAAAACCAATCAGTTTAAAAGCTTTTAACGCTGAAGCAATAGTTTACATTTTACTATTGCTAACCCCCTCCTTATACTGGCAAGGTATTGTTAAATACAACAGTCAAATAACAACTGCCAATATGGAGGGCGCATGGTTAAGAAAATCTTACCTTTAGCCGTATTATCATCTTTAATTGTTGGGTGCACTGCATCGCCAACAGGCCGCAATCAAGTATTATTATATTCATCTGGCGACATGACGCAGCTGGGCGCACAGTCATTTGAGCAAATCAAACAGCAAGAAAAAATCAACACCGACCCTAAACTGAATAATTACGTGCAATGTATTGCCGATACACTCACTTACTATGTCGATCAATCGACTCACTGGGAAGTCATTGTTTTTGATAGCCCACAAGTGAATGCCTTCGCATTACCGGGTGGTCATATTGGCGTGTATACTGGATTATTTAAAGTAGCCAAAACACCGTCTCAGTTAGCGGCTGTTATGGGCCATGAGATCGTGCACGTAACGGCAAATCACAGTAACGAGCGGTTATCACAAGCTAAGATCACCGGACTTGGTTTACAAGTGACAGACTACGCCTTACAAGATCAAGCTTATAAAGAAACGGCGATGCAAGCGTTAGGTTTAGGTATTCAGTATGGCGTAGCCTTACCGTATGGTCGAACTCAAGAGTCGGAAGCGGATATTGTCGGCTTAGAATTGATGGCGAAAGCGGGTTTTGATCCACAAGAAAGTGTGACGTTATGGCAGAATATGGCGGCGGCATCAGGGGGAAATCAACCACCTGAGTTACTATCAACCCATCCATCACACGATACCCGTATTAAAGATTTACGTAAGGCTATTGCTAAGTTACCGGCTGAATATCGTCGACCACAAGAACTCAGTTGCAGCTATTAGTGCCTTACAAACACTAATAGCTAGATTTGATAACGAAAGTTATTACCACGTTTGATAACGCTGTGCTGCATGTTTCTGGCGTTGCGTTAGTTGCTGTTTACGTTGCTCAGCAGTAAACAGTGGTATATCGACAGGTAGATGCTGGCGTAATTCACTGAGTTTCACTAATGTTGTTTCGGGTGTAGTTGAGGTAATTAACTTATCATCAACACCACTTTGAATGCGCAACATCAATACCCCCGTTGGCGTACTGCTGGTATCAACCCAATCTTGGATGCCAGGGTCCTTTGGTGATGCTACAATGTAATAGTATCCATCAGTACTCTTGTAAGCCTGTGCCTGTCCATTACGCCCCCAAGAAACACTGCTCTGTTTATTTACCCAATCTGGTGAAGCCGCCCAATAATTCATGCTGTGTAGACCATTATAGTCAGATTCAATTTCAGGCAATTTAATAATCAGCGCTTCATCTTCTTGCAGGTCATAATGGCCAACACTGTTATATTGACCGAGAATACCGATGTCGCCAGTCGGACGGAATGCAATCAAGGTATTCTCTGATAACCAGGAGATCTTATCGGCAAAATCAGGCCAGAATGTGCCTTGGCGTTTCACCATCGACGTTGCGTTGTTGATCCGCTCTGTTAATGCTACTGCACTGTAAGGTTGGCTTGCTACGCCCTCGCTACCGATGCGTTTAATGGTTATGTTACCAGCTGACTCGGTATTCCAATTAGCATGGGTATAACGAGCAATAACAATCAAATCTTGTCGTTGCTGTGGTAACTCCATCCAGTTGCCAGCTACTTGTTCTTTGCTTAGGATGACGCTAAAGTTACCGTCAGCATCAAATGTCATGTGATTATCATCAAGTACCGAAACTGCGCCTTGTGGGTTGGCTGCTTCAAACAATTCTAATAAGAAATCAGCTGTTGTGCCACGGTTGCCTGTGATGATATAGACATTTTCGCCGTCTTTATTACTGACATTCGCGGCGCGATAATAAGTATCCGGATTATCAATACCGATGCGTTTACCGGGGTCGAGTAAATTACGGAAATGCGGATAACTACCGTCGCCGCCTGCAATTGCGCCGCTCATTGCAGCATTGGTGATGCCAGCTAATAATTCATAAGCTTCAATGCGGTGCTGTGGGTCACGCTGGTAAATACTGCTGTCACGGAATTGCTGTTCGACATTGCCAAGGGCTATGTAAAATTCAGCCCACGCTTGCTCTAGCGCTTGTTGATCTGCAACCTTATCGGGTGATGGGATAGCGGCGGTATTTGCGCATGCACTGAGCAGTCCAGTCAGTAATACGCTGCTTACCATTTTGGTATAACGGCGATTAATTAAGTTAAATAGCATAAAATTAAATTGATCCTGTTGTTACGATTTAAAAAGCTTCGGTAAAGTTAAAGTAGAAACCGTTACCAAATTCACTCATGCCTAAATCTAAGCGAATATTCATTTTCGGTTGGATCTGATAGCGATAACCAACACCGTAACTTAAGAACAGATCGTCAGATAGTTTATCGATACTCTCACCGACACCACCCACCCCAGACCATAACGTCATACCGTGATTCGATGGTAATCCATTAGCGCGGCTAAAGGTGTGACGCCATTCAACCGTGGTTTCAAAGGCTGTTTTATCAATAAACTGACCTTTGAAAATACCGCGCATCGAGCTTGCACCACCCAGCGTTGCTAGGTCATAAAAAGGTACATCCCCCTTGGTTGCTTGAAACTGGCTAAAGCTGGCGATGGTATTGGTTGGATTAAAGCTGTAGTACGCACGGAATTCGGCATTGGTTTTATAATAATTACCGTCAGAACCAATTTTTTCATTAAAGTTTAAGTAATTGGCTTTGAAATAGATGCCTTCTTTGGCATTCACCGCAAAATCACGCGAATCATATTCCAGCACTAAACCTAAGCCTAATGTAAACGGCTTATCGGCATAATCTTGGAAATCTTGGTCTGCTAAGATATAGTCTGATTGTTCTGTCACTTTCACATAGTTCATT
This sequence comes from Moritella sp., assembly GCF_033791185.1. GTDB lineage: Bacteria > Pseudomonadota > Gammaproteobacteria > Enterobacterales > Moritellaceae > Moritella. The sequence continues at coordinate 13,554 of NZ_JASJHF010000288.1, forward strand.
TCCGCATTGGCAGCAAGGTACCAGTCACCGAAGAAACGATAAGCAAGACTTCCTACATACTCGCCGCGATTAGCGTCATAAGTTGTATCATCACCCATCTCTATTGTTGAGCCTTTGTCATAGCCGACACCAAAGTACTGTGATGATTGTTGACCAAAGTTGACTATACCTTCGTATTTAGCATTGTTTTGATTAAAGAAGATGTTTTGTTTGGATTGAAAACCATAACCCATGCTGCCATTGCTCGGGAAATTCATCATCAAAAATCCAGTCACACTTGAGCGTTGTAAATCGATGTCGTTGCGATCTGTGGTAAAAGAATACAAACCACCGCCAGCAATTAAAGCACCTTGCTCAGGCGTGTAAGCGGGCCCAGCTAATAGACTAAACATGCTATCACCATTTTTTTCACGTAATGGTTTGATGGCATAATCAAGATCGTCGGCGTACTGCGCTAACACGGCTTTATCATTAGTGTCTTCCGCGTGCTCGGCTAAGTTACTGATGTAAGTTTGAGCGTCGTTATAGTTAGCAATAATCTGTTGCACGTCATCTTCAGATTGATAACGTGGTAATTGTGCATATAAAGTGGGTAATTGGGTACGCTTTGCTTTAAGCAAGGTATCTGGCGACGGTGTGGTTAAACGCGTCTTAATTTCGTGTGCTGCTTGGCTTATCTCTTCACTTGAAGGGGTCGGATTAGTCGCACAACCTACAACGGAAGAGATAGAAAGTAATAATATCGTTGGATTATGCCATTTCATAATAACACCACTAAGAATTTTAGAGTGGCGATAATAATGCTTAGATATGGCTGAACATATGTTGTTTATGAAAAAAATTCTGAAGACGAAATATTTTTATATTTTATTATTGTTTTTGGTGCTTACTTTATTGAATTACGCTTGGTTAGTTTATATTTAACTACATTTGCGACAGTGAGTGGGTGATTTGTGCTCTTGTTGATTAGTTGCTGGATGTCTGTAGGGCTAATATCACTGTAACCGTCGTGCGCCATTAATATCTTGGTGATGTTCAGTTGTAATAACTTGTTTAATGATTGCTTGTAAACATCGGGCTGATAGATAGGGAAGGGGGAGGTAAATTTATTGCGCAGCTTTAAAATCATATCGCCGACATACATAAGTTGAGTCGGTTGATGTAAGAATGATAAATCACGGTCGGTATGACCAGGGGTAAAATGTACCATCCACTCCTCAAACTCAGGCACGGCGGTTTGATCTTGTAAAATAACATCGGGTTTAAGATGCGGGTGATAATAAATATTCTGCCATCTTTTACCCTTACGACGTGCCACATATAACGCCAACATGACATCAATGGAATGTGCTATACGACCTTTAACACCCTGATACCACTGCTTTTCAAAACCGACAGATGCAATTTTACAACCAAACTGTTTACGCAATAAATGCGCACCGCCAGCGTGGTCGGGGTGCATATGCGATACCAATACTAGTTTTAAGTCGCTGATGTCACGTTGCAGATGGTCAGTAATGAAGGCTTTTATTACAGGCACATCACATCGACAGCCACCATCAAGTAGTAATAGCTTGTCTGGGTATTCGACTAATAAAATAGTTTGAATATAACCTGTGAGATGATGTATCTGCATGCACACGACTTCTTTAAAGTATTGAGTTGTTCAATCATTCTCGCACAATTTTGCGCCGATAAAATCGGAATATGTTAATTTTTTGTAAATTAAGCGATTAAAGTTAAAACAACTGGAAGTAAAACCAGTATTTATCTACACTAGCGATAGCTTACTTTTACCGCTAGGATCCCCACGTTTCATGAAAATACTGCACACCTCAGATTGGCATCTTGGCCAGCATTTCATTACTAAAAGTCGCGCTAACGAACACAGCTGTTTTATGGCTTGGTTACTTGAACAAGTTGAACACCACCAAGTGGATGCGGTTATTGTCGCGGGTGATATTTTTGATACTGGCACACCACCAAGCTATGCGCGTGAGTTATATAACAGCTTTGTCGTTGCTATGAGCAAGGTCAACTGTCAGTTAATTATTCTAGCGGGTAATCATGATTCGGTCGCAACGCTTAATGAATCAAAGCAATTATTGTCTCAGCTTAATACCCAAGTTATTTCCAGTGTATCGCTGGATTTAGAACAACAAGTGTTAGCGCTTAAAAACCGTCAGGGTGGGCTGGGTGCATTATTGTGTGCTGTGCCATTCGTACGCCCGCGTGATGTCATGCAAAGTGAAGCATGGCAATCAGGCAGTGAAAAACAACAACGTTTAGGCGCGGCGATCACAGAGCATTACGCCAATTTATATAAACTGGCCGAGCAAAAGCGTGAGCAACATAATGAACAACATGGTAGCGATAATGGGGAAGGTAATAGCACTGTGCCGATTATCGCGACCGGTCATTTAACAGCACTCGGCGTATCGGTTACAGAATCAGTACGTGATATTTATATTGGTACACTGGAAGCATTCCCTGCGAATCAATTTCCTGCGGCAGACTATATTGCCCTTGGTCATATTCATCGCGCGCAAAAAGTCGCGAAATCAGAACATATCCGTTACAGCGGCTCGCCAATCCCATTAAGTTTTGACGAAGTGAAACAACAAAAGAGCGTTAACTTAGTGAATTTTGTTGATGGTAAATTTGATTCTGTGACGGAATTGACGATTCCGCGCTTTCAACCTATGCAGGCAATTAAAGGTAATCTGGAAAGTATTGAAGCGCAATTAGCCGAGTTCAAAAACCATACCGACTCGTTACCTGTGTGGTTAAGCATTGAAGTGCAAGAGCAAGACTACCTTACTGATTTACAAACCCGTATCGAAGTCATGACCACAGACCTGCCGGTGGAAGTATTACAAGTGCGCCGCGCCCGTAAAGATAGAGAGCAACATTTGCATAGCCAAGTAAAAGAAACCCTATCTGAACTGTCGGTAAATGATGTGTTTGCACGTTGTTTACAAGGCGTTGAGTTTACCACTGACGCAGAGATAGCACGAAAATCACGTATCGAATTAGCCTTTAAACAGATTGTTGAGCAAGTAGAGCATGCAACGCTGGAGGACAAATAATGAAGATCAAACGTCTTTCCTTTAAAAATATCAACTCGTTAAAAGGCGAGTGGCAGCTTAACTTTGACCAAGAACCGTTTTTAAGTAATGGCTTGTTTGCGATCACAGGGCCAACGGGCGCGGGTAAAACCACCATCCTCGATGCGATCTGCTTAGCTTTGTATCACGAGACACCACGTCTGGCGATATCGAAATCTCAAAACGAGATCATGACGCGTAATACCGCTGAATGTGCCGCCGAAGTTGAGTTTGAAGTACAAGGTAAAGGTTACCGTGCTAGCTGGAGCCAGCGCCGTGCTAAAAACAGTGCGCAGGGCAACTTACAAGAAATGAAAGTGGAATTGGCGGAAGTGGTGTCGGGCGACATTCTTGCTAGCCAAGTTAAATTGAAAAAGCAGCTGGTGGCGGAAATTACCGGTTTAGATTTTTCGCGTTTCCGTAAATCTATGCTGTTATCACAAGGTGAATTTGCGGCGTTTTTGAATGCACCAGCCAATGATCGCGCTGAATTATTAGAAGAACTGACTGGTACAGAAATTTACGGCCAGATCTCACAAGCAGTATTTGAAAGCCATAACCTAGCGAAAGCAGAGTTAGATAAATTACGTGCCAAAGCCGACGGCGTGAACTTATTGAATGACGAGCAGCGCAGTGAGATCGCCGCGGAACAAACTCAAGTTAGTGAGCAGGTAACAGCATTAACCAAGCAGCAAACAGAACTACAGCAACAAAAGCAATGGTGTGTTGAACTAGAACAAGCACAGCAAGGCGTTAACCAAGCACAAAGTAGTTTAACCAGTGCAGAGCTGGACATTACAGCGCAACAACCTGAGTTAGATAAGTTAGAAAAAGCCGAACCAGCTGAGGTATTACGTCTGCCGTTTACCCATTTAAACCAGGCTAACAGCAAGCTTGCGGAATTAGCCAAACAACAACAGGCATTACAGCTATCTGTGGCATCAGCGCAAAGTGCCGTTACAGCTAATCAAGCGCAAACTAAAGTCACTCAAGCACAGTTAGATGATGTTAAGCAGCAAAGCCAGGCGCAAGAAACCTTAATCAATGAGCAGATCATGCCATTGGATAATGATTGCGCCCAGCTAACTAAAGAGTTGCAACAATATCAGTTGCTACAGCAGCAACAGAATAGCGAACAGCAAACGACGCAGCAGCAATTAGCCAAGTTAACGCAAACTGCGCAGCAAGCCCAAACTACCGTCAATGACTGTCAGGCTTATCAACAGCAGCACAGTAAAGATGCAGAGCTGAGTACCCGCTTGCCGTTATGGCAAGATAAGATCCAGCAATGTAATCAACAGCAACAAAGCTTAACAGTATTAAATCAGCAAGTGGCTGAAAATAAGCAATTATTACAGCAAGGCCAAGCGTCGCAACAGCAATTATCGATTAAGGTATCGGCAAATTCTGAGCGTCAGCAGTCGGTGAACGATGCGGTTAATCAGGCGCAGCAGCAAGTAACTATCTTGCTAGCGGGTGATGAGTTAGCAGCGCTTGAGAATGTGTTTAGCCAGCAATCACGTGCACAAAGCATTGTTGAGCAGTTGTCTGGTTTACAGCTGCGCTATATTAGCGAATCACAAGAGTTTGCAGCCAACCAAGCTAGCATTAGCGCATTACAGCAACAGCTTACTGGCATTAATGTTGAGATCGCAGCAAAACGCGACCTGTTTAAAGCCAAGAAGCAAGAATTCAACGATGTTCAGCGTTTATTAGAGCAAGAACAAAAGATTGCCAGTCTAGAACAATTACGTAGTCAGCTAGAACCGGGGCAAGCGTGTCAGTTATGTGGCTCGACAGTGCATCCACTGATCGCGGAATATCAGCACATTAGCGATTCGCCAACCGCGCAGCGTAAAGCGCAATTAGAGCTAGCGTTAAAGCAAATTGAAACCGAGGGCGGCGATCTTAAAAGTCAGCTGCAAGTAACAAACACCAAGCTAGATAACCTCAACAATCGTAACGCGACCTTACAACCGCAGTTAGACTCGTTTATTGCGCAATGGCAATCTTACAATCAGCAGCTTAATGCCAACCTTGTTATTAGTGATAGCGCAAGTACGCAGGAATTTGTGCAGCAGCAAGCAGCGCAATTAGCGCAATTGTCACAACGTATCCAAGGGTTAAAAGCCGCGACAGTGCAATTACAGCAAGCCCAGCAAGCTTTGGTTGAATTTGATAAACACAGTGCCCAGCTGCAACATCAAATTGAGCTAGTGAACCGTGACTTACAAGCAGCTAAAGATGCTGAGCAAAAGCTAATAAGCGGAACGCAGCAACAAGGGCAGGTGCTAAACGAGTTACAACAAGCATTAGCCGATAGCGTGACTGAGTTAGGTTTATCACTGCCCCAATGGAGTCAACTCGACAACTGGTTAGCGCAATGCCAGCAAGCAATGCAAACATGGACACAACAAGCACAGTTATTGCAGACTGCAAGCGAACAGTTCCTTGCTGCAGACAGTCAATTGACGCCGTTACGTGAGCAGCAAGTGAAGTTGGACGCGGTTATTGCGCAAAGCCTGATCGCGTTAACTAACCTGTCGGCGAGTTTGGCTGATAAACAGCAGCAACGTCAGCAGTTATTTGGCCAACGCAGTGTGGTGGATGCAAGACTGGCTATGCAGCAGCAGTTAAGCAGCGCTGAACAAGCGCAGCAAGCAAGTACAGCGCAAGCGACTGCATTATCGAATCAACTGCACGCGCAGCAAGGCGAGTTAACCACGTTACAACAAGGTTTAGCACAACAACAGCAAGAGTCGGTGGATTGCTTAGCGACATGGCAACAAGCGCTGGCGGCGAGTCCATTTGCCACTGACGTTGAGTTTAACCAAGCGTTATTACCTAGCGATGAAAAGCAGCGATTATTGGCGCTTAAGTCGCAACTGACGGCTAACTTAACCCGTTGTCAGGCATTGTTTGAGCAAGCTAATGAACGTTTATTAACACTGCAACAGGCGCAGGTTACGGAACTTGAACTCGCAGCGATTATTGCGCAGTTAGATGCGATGACAGTCGAACTAAATCAAGCTTTACAACGTCAAGGTGAGTTGAAACAGCGCCTTGCTGATGATGCCGCCCGTAGCGCTGATTTAGCTGATTTCTATCAGCAGATTAGAGACTGTGAAGCCGACTATGATGATAAAGCTTATCTGCAAAGTTTGATTGGCTCGAAAGATGGCAGCAAGTTCCGCCGCTTTGCACAGGGCTTAACGCTGGATCATTTGGTCACTTTAGCAAATCAACAATTAGACCGTTTACATAGCCGTTATCAACTGCAGCGTAAGCTGGCATCTGGCTCTGAAGCACTGGCTTTACAAGTCGTAGATACTTGGCTCGCTGATGCGGTACGTGATACCAAAACCTTATCAGGTGGTGAAAGCTTCTTGGTGAGCTTGGCATTAGCACTGGGCTTATCTGACTTGGTTAGCCACAAGACCAGCATTGATTCGTTATTCCTTGATGAAGGCTTTGGCACGCTCGATGCCGAGACATTAGACATCGCTTTGGATGCGCTAGATCACTTGAATGCCTCAGGCAAGATGATTGGCGTCATTAGCCACGTTGAAGCATTGAAGGAACGTATTCCCGTGCAAGTTAAAGTGAATAAAGGCAGTGGCTTAGGACTGAGTTCGTTTACCGTGGTGAGTTAGTTTATCCCTTTTGGTTGTTGGATGGAGACAAAGATGAATATAAGTTATGAACAAATACGTGCATTTGTGTCGGTAGCTGATACTGGCTCATTTAGTGCGGCAGCGAAACAGCTGAATCGTCATCGAACAACCTTAGGGCAAGTGATTAATAACTTGGAAATTGAAACAAACTTAATCTTGTTTGACCGTTCAAGTAAATTTCCAGTATTAACTGAACATGGCAAGTCTCTGTATAACCACGCCAAAAATTTATCAGAATATACCCAGTCATTTGAACAGGTCTGTCTGAGTGTAGAGAAAGGCATTGAAAGTGATATTACAATTTATCATAGCGACGTAGTGCCTGTTGCATTAATACAACAAGTGATGAAAGCCATTCGCAAAGAGTACCGCGATGTCAATATTCACTGGTTTCATAAAAGCAATGCAGAGACCTTGGCTGGGATCAAAAATGGAGAGGTTGATATCGGGTTAGTGTTAATCAATGATACCAATGCGATTAGCCAAACTGATTATGTTTATTTATTAAGTATGCCGTTTTGCTTGTGTGCAGCGCCTGATGCCCCCATTTTCTCAGAACCCAAAATTTCTTTAAACGAAATGAAAAAGCACCGGCAACTAGTATTGGAAGATTATTTTAGTGCGGGCATTGAAAAAATGGTCACTGTCTCTAACTATTATCAACGTATTGAGAATATGAATGTTTTTCTGTCGCTATTAACTTCAGGAGACGGTTGGGCGTTTGTACCAAGGCACGCAGTACAAGAGATGATCAACAATAACGTGCTGAAAGAGTTCAGGGTAAAAGAGTTGAGTGCTACCGTACGTTTCCCGCTGGCTAACTGGTCAACCTATCAGTCTAAAACGGGACCCGTTCGACAGCGGTTGCTTGAGTTGTTAAGTGAATTTGCAAAACAATATGACTAGATTTATTCATGTGAGGGTTTGATCCACCTAAAGTGATTTAACCTACTTAGCTTTCTCTATTATTATCATATTCATCAATTATTGAATGGATGGAATAAAAGATGATAAAGCAAACACTAAAAGTCGCATTAATCGCCGGATTAGTCAGTTCAAGCATTGCACAAGCTTGTACATCGGTTGCTTGGAACACTGATCTCGGTGTTTTCACTTCCCGAACTAATGATTGGGTGGAAGCAACGAACCCAGTTCTGGGCAATATTAATAAGGGTAGCTTGCGCTCTATTCAAGGGAATGGATTAGGTGACCTTTACAAAGTTAAATATAATATTGTCGGTGTTTTAGCATATGGTGATTTCGTACATGACGGTGTTAACAGTCAGGGGTTACAGGTAAATACACTCTATTATAGCCCGATGACACTCTCTGCTGATTTAAAATCGGATTCTATTACTCAGTTTACTCTTGGTGAATATATTCTAGCGAATTATAAATCGGTTGAAGAGGCCACTAGCGAGCTTCCAAAGTTAGCGATTGCCACGATGCAGGTTGAAGGTATGCCGATGGAGATTAAATTGCACTGGTCGATGACAGATAAATCTGGCGGCCGTGCAGTTATTGAAATGGATGAGGATGGATTAAAGATTTATCGGGGAGAAGACGCTGACGTGATGACGAACCAGCCGTCGCTGGCTACCCATTTAGAAAATAAAAAGAAGCATCAATCTTCATGGGTAAACGCAGACCGCAATACTGATTTTGGCTCAACGGGTAATCCCAGCGCAGAGAGCCGTTATTTACATGCCAGTTATTTTAAAAGTAAATTAACCGAGCCGAGCAGCACTCAAAATGGCTTGATGAAAATAGCCAGTGTCCCTTATCGAGTGCCTGCTGACGCACCTTACAAAGATTATGGTAACGGCATGACGGGTTATGCTACCGAATGGACCTTGTCACAAAGTTTAACTACAGGCGAAAGTGTTATGGAATATAACTTTGATGACAATTGGAATACTGTCAAATTCAATGTTTATGAATTAATGGGCAAAGACTTCAGAAAACCACTTACTGAGAATACCATCAGCTCATTATTTTAATAACATATAAGATTGGTTTTCGGTTCACCTAAAATAATACATCCCATGGCGATAGGCTTTGTACTATCGCCTTTTTTATAGTAAAAAATAAATTACATCTAAGTAGATGCTTAGCTTGATATGAAAACCAACAGCTGACTCGCTGGTGGCAAGGTGGCATAATAGCTATGATATGTAACGAATTTACTTACCCCCACAGTCGTTTGTTTGTTGCTAAACACAATGAATTAGGCTAATCATTGGCTTTGTATTCGCATGCATTGCAAATGCTGGTGATGCACATATCTGTTATCTTCTCGGAGCTCGCGCATGCTCTCTATATTATGCTGTTTGTATTTAAATGAAGGATTTTAATATGTTTAAACTAACCAATCGAATTACGCTAGTGGCTTTATGTATATTTAGTTTTAATGCCCAAGCAAATACCTCACCGCAAACGGTCGAGAGTTGCTCTAAGTTATTGCCGGAAGGACGTAGCTACGAAATAGCAATTACAGCAAATGTTGATAAGAGCAAAGCTACTCCTAGCTTCACTGGGGAATTTTCAGTAACGGGGGGCACAGATGAAGCGATGAATTTTGATATCTCGGAGTTTGTAGAATGCGTTGCTCCATTAATAAAAAATACCGATAAACCAGAGAAGTAAGGTGAAGGAAAGGGCGTAATCATTTTTGGCTATGAGTAACTAATGAAACAAGAATTAAGAAACAAAATAATCGCTGTTTGTAATAAGAAAATAGACAGCAAAGGTGATAATGTTGGCCTTTCATTCTATGCTTTTTTCGCCAATAAAAATGATACACCAGAGTTACTGATGGAAGTGGCGACGTGGTGGATCCAGACTCATAAATTAGATCACTTCGTTAAAGCGGTTGTCATTAAACAGATGATTCAGGCTGGATTGTAGCTATCTATCATAAAGCGTATAACCAGGGAGGTAATATGAGAGTACTTAAAAATAGGGTTCCACCACCACTTGTCACGGGACTATTTGCGTTCGCTATGTGGGCCATTTCATTTATTGTTCCCACGGTTGAGATGCATACCATGGTGCGTTTGGCATTATCAATGCTAGCTGTCGCTGCTGGTATATTCTTTTGCATTGCCGGTGTAGTTTCTTTTCGAAGGGCTGAAACAACGGTTAATCCTTTGAAACCTGAAACCGCGACTGCGTTAGTAAGTTCGGGTATTTACACCATCTCACGTAACCCTATGTATGTTGGGCTCGCTTTATTTTTGCTTGCTTGGGCAGTGTATCTATCGTCTCCTTGGATAAGCATAGGCGTAGTAGGTTTCGTATTTTATATGAACCACTTTCAGATTGAACCAGAAGAGTTGGCGTTGAAAGATATATTCGGGGCAGAATTTACCCGTTATCAGGAAAACGTTCGTCGTTGGTTGTGAGTTATTACGGTTAGCGATTACAATCAGAGAAGCCTTACACTAGGCCTGCTTTGTTATTCAAAATCAAGGCAAACTCAATTTCTTATAGGAGAATATGAATGATTGGATATGTAATGTTAGGGTCTCAAAATATCGATGTTTCGCGTTATTTTTATAGTTCGTTAATGAAGATGATGGGTGCGGAAAAAGTAGCAGATTCGAAAACATTTTTAGCTTGGAGTTTTGGTGAAGGAAAACCTATGCTCGCAATCGGTAATCCATTCGATGGTGAAGATGCGAGTTACGGTAATGGCACTATGGTTGCTTTAAGTGTTTCTTCTATTGAAGAAGTCGATAAGCTGCATAAAAAAGCATTAGCTTTGGGTGGACAAAATGAAGGCGACCCAGGTCTACGCTCTGGTGGTTATTATTGTGCTTATTTTAGAGATCTAGATGGTAATAAGCTGAATTTTCATTGTAAGCCTTAGCGGTTAAAAAAATCTCCTTCTTTAAGGACAAGTAATGTAGCCACCTATTTATGAGCAATGACTAGTCATTTTTGCACATAATTGGTGCTACGAGTATAATTCTACCGTGTTTAATTGTTTTATCTAATTGAATATTAAGGCTATTTATAAGTTGGCATGTAAATCGCAACCTTTAATGTAATTCACATTACAGGGAGTACGACAATGTCTTATATTGAACCAAAAGAATTTGTGACCAAGATGGTCGATGCGGGTGAACAAAAAATATTCATGTCCACGAGGGATACACTCGTACGTGCTTTTATGGCTGGCGCTATTTTAGCCTTGGCAGCCTTCTTTGCGATAACCGTAATAGTTAAAACTGGACAGCCATTACTCGGGGCGGTTTTATTCCCGGTCGGCTTTATTATGCTGTATTTAATGAAATTTGATCTACTCACTGGGGTATTTACGCTGGTACCACTGGCGGTGATAGATAAGCGACCGGGTTGCACTGTGGACCAATTGTTACGTAACTGGGGGTTAGTGTTTTTAGGTAATTTCTTTGGCGCTATAACCGTGGCTTTTTTCGCATCATTCATTTTAACCTATGGCTACAATACAGACGGTGGTGCATTGGCTGCTAAAGTCGGTAGTATTGGTGAAGCAAGAACGCTGGGTTATCAAGAGTTTGGTACCGCTGGTTGGTTCACTATTTTCATTCGCGGTATGTTGTGTAACTGGATGGTTTCAATGGGGGTTGTTGGTGCAATGATCTCGACCTCGGCAACTGGTAAAATGCTTGCCATGTGGATGCCGATTATGTTGTTCTTCTTTATGGGGTTTGAACATTCGATTGTAAATATGTTTTTATTCCCGTTCTCGATGATCATGGGGGGCGAGTTCACTGTACTTGATTACCTTGTTTGGAACGAAATTCCAACCGTATTGGGTAACTTAGTCGGTGGTTTATTATTAGTTGGTTTACCCCTGTATATCACGCATGTTAAGACGACTGCAGAACGTAAATCCTCACCACAATCAACGAATCCCATCAATGCGTTGAAATAAAGCGCTGGATCCCAGATGACAATGAAGCAGGGCGTTTTATTATGCAAGAGCGATTAACGCTAAGTGTTGGCCAAGCGACTCATGCGGGTATAAAATCCTGTAATCAAGACAGTATCGGGGTATTTATTCCTCCCGCTCCAGTACTGAGTACAAAGGGCGCTGTGGTGGCTATTGCTGATGGGATAAGTTCGAGTGATGTTAGCAAGATTGCCAGTGATACCGCGATCACTGGCTTTATTGCTGATTACTACTGTACAAGCGATGCGTGGTCAGTTAAAACGGCGGCTTTGAAAGTATTAAAAGCCACTAATTATTGGCTTTATGCACAGAGTCAAGATAGTCCACATCGGCATAACTTAGATAAAGGTTATGTCTGTACCTTTAGTGCTGCGGTATTTAAATCCAATACCGCACACTTATTTCACTGCGGTGACTCGCGTATATTTAGGTTAGCAGGTGGTTCATTAGAGCAACTAACCAAAGATCATCGACGCCGTGTTGATGAACAGTGCAGCTTTTTAACCCATGCTTTAGGTATCCATCAATCATTAGATATAGACTACCAAACCTTGCCATTAATCCAAGGTGATATATTTGTATTTACCACCGATGGTGTGCATGATTTTTTGTCGAATAAAGAGATTGCTGCATTTATCACTGCATCTACAGTACCTGCCAATCAGCAACCCGACAGCTTATTTGCTGATATAGCTAACAACTTAGTTGAAATGGCGCTTGCTGCGGGCAGTGATGATAATCTTTCCATTCAAATCGTGCGTATTGATAGCTTGCCCGAATGTGGTTACGCAGAGATCCAAGACCAAGCCATGTTACTGCCACTCCCTCCTATGTTACAGCCTAAGCAAGTATTTGATGGTTATGAAATATTGCGTGACATTTACATTAGCAGCCGCAGTCATGTATTTTTAGCCAAACAACAAGCAACCGAGCAGTTAGTGGTATTAAAAACACCGTCAACGGAATTACGCGATGATGCCAGTTATCGGGAAAGTTTATTGATGGAAGATTGGATCGCCAATCGTATTAATAATGTGCACGTGCTAAAAGCCGTTAAACCAATACAGGCGCGAAATTACCTGTATAGCGTGACGGAATATATCGACGGTAAGCACCTAGCGCAGTGGCTTAATGATAACCCCAAACCTGACCTAGACGTGGTGCGAGATATCGTCAAACAGATCGCAAAAGGGCTGCAGGCTTTACATCGTCAGGAGATGGTACACCAAGATCTGCGCCCTAATAACATTATGATTGATACTGCTGGTACGGTTAAAATTATTGATTTTGGCGCTATCCGCGTTGCGGGTATTGCGGAAACGGGCAATGGCACCACTGATATTTTGGGGACGGCGCAGTATACCGCCCCTGAGTATTTTGTTGGCGAATTAGGTAGCAACCGTGCGGATATCTTTTCGTTAGCGGTGATCACTTATCAGTTATTAACGGGACGGTTACCTTATGGTAATGAGGTTGCTAAATCACACAGTCGTAAAGCCCAGCAACGGTTGCGCTATATATCGGCGTGTGGCAATGATAACAATGTCCCGCATTGGGTTGATTTTGCGCTCAATAAAGCGCTAGCGATTAACCCTGCTCATCGTTATGCCGAAGTGGGGGAGTTTATACATGATTTGAACCATCCGAGTCCTCAAGGCTTATTACGGCAGAAAATGCCGATCATGGAGCGTGATCCGCAGGTATTCTGGCAAACATTTTGCCTGCTACTGACGGTATTACTGATCTTTGCTGTGCTAAATTAAATTCGAGCCGATGCTGATCGGATATTTACCTCGTCGCCTTTGATTGCTAGGGTGTACGTCAACAGTATTAATACATCGCATTTAAAGGAACGTCAGTGAATATCGCTTTTTTTGACTTTGATGGAACAATTACCAATGAAGATTGTTTTACTAAATTCATCTTCTATGCCACGCCAAAAGTGCGTTTAGTTACCGGCATGATACTGCTATCGCCAGTCATCTTATTACACAAAATGGATTTATTTCCAGCCGCTAAAATAAGACCTATGTTAGCTAAATTCGCATTTTGGCAGCGTAGTGAACGACAGGTATTCCAACTGGGTGAACAGTTTGCGCGTGAATATTTACCTTCGACATTAAGAACAACTGCAATGACACGGATTGAGTGGCACAAAGCGCGAGGTGACAAAGTTGTGGTGGTGTCCGCGTCACTCAATCCGTATCTTTGTTATTGGTGTCAAACACACGGGTTAGACTTGCTATGCAGTGAGTTGGAATCTAAGCAGGCAGTGCTCACTGGCCGCTATGAGCAAGGTGATTGTGGTGGTGAAAATAAGGTGGCTTTCATCAAGCAATGCTTTGATTTAACCCAGTTTGATACCATTTTTGCCTACGGTGATACAGCAGAAGATCATCCTATGCTGGAATTGGCAGATACCAAGTATTACCAATGGCGAGAAGTGGCTTAGCAAATCGGGATTCTGGATCAAAATGATCTCAGTGAGCTTGGCCATAAGTTAATCAAGCTCCATCCCTTAACTTATTAACCTTCTCCATCTCTCGCCTTTTTTATTTTTTTGCCTTACACTTCCTTTAAATTTATATCCTCAAATAAAATAAAGGAAAAAAACATGGCTCAAGCAACTGCAAGACACATTTTAGTCGATGACGAAGCAAAGTGTAATGAACTAAAAGCACAAATTGAAGCGGGTACTGATTTTGCTGAAGTTGCGAAGCAACATTCAAATTGCCCATCAGGCGCTCAAGGCGGTGATCTAGGTAAATTTGGCCCAGGTATGATGGTTCCAGAATTTGATAAAGTTGTATTTTCTGCACCAGTAAACACAGTTCAAGGTCCAGTGAAAACACAATTTGGTTATCACTTACTAGAAGTAACTAGCCGTAGCTAATTATTATAGTATGTCTCTCGCGCCTGCTATGGCGCGAGATGCCCTCCCTAATACCATGTCAAATCGTTGTCTATTACGCTCAATAACTTGAATCATGACCTATGCTAGTCAGCAATAACTTTTCCAATAGATAAAATAATATATAAATTAATATAATTTTTGTTGACTCCAAATCAAATCGGGATTAAATTGCGCCCGATGTTTTAACGACCCTGCCCCAAGCAGTGTAAACAAGCGCCAGCAACCTCCTACCCAGCTGGTGTTTTGCTCATGTAAAGCAGCATTAAACTCAGATAAAAACACCTGTTCAATTTGAGTCTTTTAATTTACTTAGCCATTTTGGCTCTATTTTAGAAGGATCTTAAAGCATGTCAGAAGCGACAGCCTTAAGTCTTATCCCACCTGTGGTGGTTTTGGTGTTAGCCGTTGTATTACGACGTCCTATCCTTTCGTTGGTTATTGGTTCATTTGTCGGACTCATGTTAATTGAGTCTAATAGTGCGTTAACCAGTTTTTCGGCTATATCTCTCTCTGTGATGACAGATGAGACTATCGGTTGGCTTATTTTAGTCTGTGGTGGTTTTGGTGCCTTAATTGCGTTACTCGTGAAAACGGGTGGTTCGATGGCATTTGGCCGCTATGCGATGAAATTTGCCAAAGGGCCTAAATCGTCGTTGTTAATGACATTTCTATTAGGCGTCGCTATTTTTATCGACGACTATTTAAATGCATTAACGGTTGGTTCGACGATGAAGCGCGTGACTGATAAGTTTAAAGTGTCTCGCGAAATGCTTGCTTATGTTGTTGATTCTACTGCCGCACCTATTTGTGTATTAGTACCATTATCGACATGGGCGGTATTTTTCGGCGGTTTACTTGTCGACAATGGTATTGCTGCTGAAGGGCAGGGCATCGCGGTATACATGGAAGCAATTCCTTATATGCTGTACGCGTGGCTATCGGTGATCATGGTGGTATTAGTGATTGTCGGTATCGTGCCTGCATTTGGTCCAATGAAGAAAGCACAGTTAGCCGCTGCGCAAGGTGTACCGGCTTTGGTTCAAGTTGATTTAGAACAGATCCAAACCTCTGATGAATACGCGCTTAAAGCCATTGAAGATGAATTTCAGCATGCTGACGACACGGGTAAGTTACATAACTTTGTTGTGCCGATCTTGTTGTTAGTCGGATTTACTGTGTATTTTGACATTGATGTTCTGATGGGGCTATTAGCGACATTAGCCATTACATTGCCGTTTTATGCAGTGCAAAAAATTATGCCACTGGCTGATATGATGGAGCAAATGATTGATGGTTTTAAATCGATGTTACCGGCGATTTGTACCGTTATCGCGGCATTTATTTTTAAAGATGTCAGCGATCAATTACTGTTGTCACAATATGTTATTGAGCATTTAACGCCATTTATGACGCCGAAATTATTACCAGCAGTGGTGTTCTTATCTATGTCTATATTAGCGTTTGTGACAGGTTCTAGCTGGGGTATTTTTGCCGTATCTATTCCAATTGTAATGCCGTTAGCGCAATCACTGAATGCGGATATTCCGTTAGTGATTGGCGCGCTATTATCAGCATCATCATTTGGCAGTCAGGCTTGTTTTTATTCTGACTCGACGGTGCTAGCTGCGCAAGGTTCTGATTGCAACTTGATGAGCCATGCATTAACGCAATTACCTTATACGTTAATCGCTGCTGCTGTTACGTTTGTTGGTTTTATATGGCTTGCTTAGTGGTTAATGAATAACCCCTCTCAGCCTTAGAATGGTTGTAATTAAAGGTGCTGTATGTATAAATACAGCACCTTTAACAGAGAATACTCCCTCAACAATGAAACAAAAGGCATTCGCTTGATTAATTCCCATAAATTCACCCTCGCAGGCTGCTTAGCTATTTTACTTTGGAGCACGATTGTCGGGCTTATTCGTAATGTTGCAGAGCAGCTCGGCCCCATTGGTGGTGCTGCGATGATTTATACTGTTAGCTCGGTATTTCTGTTTATATTTTTAGGCGCGCCTAAGCTAAAACTATTTCCTATCCGCTATTTACTCATTGGTGGTGGGCTATTTGTGAGTTATGAAATTTGCTTATCCTTAGCATTGGGGATGGCAAATGATCGTACGCAAGCGGTAGAAATGGGGGTGATTAATTATTTGTGGCCCTCGTTAACAGTGTTAATGGCGGTGTTTATGAGTAATAAGCCGGTTAATAAACTGCTTTATCCGGCAATCGCTTTATCGTTCTTTGGTGTTGCCTGGACCGTTGGCGGTGATGAGGGGATTTCGATTAGCCAGTTAAGCAGTAATATCGCAACCAACCCAGCGAGTTACTCTATGGCTTTTTTTGGAGCCTTTATTTGGGCGTTTTACTGCAATATTACCAAAAAGTTGGCCAATGGCATGAATGGCATTACCTGGTTTTTTATTGGTACTGCGATAGCGCTTTGGATCAAGTATTTAATCAGCGACGAACCCGCAATGGTGTTTACTGTTGGAGCCAGTTTTGATCTGTTGCTTGCCGGTATTGTGATGGGGAGTGGTTATGCGCTTTGGAACATAGGCATCCTTGGCGGTAACATGGTACTGTTAGCTACGCTATCGTATTTTACGCCGATCCTATCGACCTTCCTTTCTGCGTTGATATTAAATATCGAGCTGACAACGAAGTTCTGGCAAGGTGTGGTGATGGTGACCGTCGCCTCGTTGATTTGTTGGTGGTTAACGCGAGAAAAGTCGCCTAAAAATAATGTGGTTAAATCGGAGTGTTAACGATTAATACCTAACGTTGAATTTTAATGCATTTTTGTAGTCTAAGTTCTAATGTAGTGTGATTATTTTGGGCTAAATTTTTGATTAAATAATATAAGGCGATAACATGAGAACACTTGGCAATATAATCTGGTTTCTGTTTGGTGGCGCGGTCATGGGGCTGGCGTGGGTACTATTTGGTGTATTAGCGTTTATTAGTATTGTCGGTATTCCGTGGGGACGTTCTTGTTTTGTTATCGCTGGTTTTTCATTTTTTCCGTTTGGTAAAGAAGCCATATATCGTGATGAGCTAACGCGTGCAGAAGATATCGGCACTGGCAGCTTCGGTTTTATTGGCAATGCGCTGTGGTTTATCTTTGCTGGTGTTTGGTTAGCGTTAGGCCATGTAGCGTCTGCGGTTGCATGCTTCGTGACGATTATTGGTATCCCGTTTGCACTGCAACATTTGAAGTTAGCGGTTATCTCGCTTGCCCCAATAGGACAAACGATTGTTGATAAAGACGTCGCGGCAATGGCGCGTTATAAGAACAACAAGTTTAAGCTGTAATTTAAGACTTAACCTACACGCAGTGTAAGGCGTTTAAAGGCTTCACTGCCTTTATCAGCTTCAATGCAAATACTCAGTAAATCATCAATAAAATGCACGAGTGCGCGGTGTTCAATTTGCTTCACTTGCACTTGTTGTGCCTCAGTTAGCATGTGATACATAGTCGCTGCGCCAAAATCACCAAAGATAATGTTGGCATCCACATCAAACAAGGTATTGTGCGCGTACAAATCGCCGTGACAAACTTGATTGTCGTGTAAATGCGTGAACACTTCATCCATCTGTGAAATCATCTTGTCTATTTGCGTAATAGACAAAGTAAAGTCTGTAGGGAAGGTATCACGCGTACAGCTGTTAAAGCACGGTGGTAGCCCTAAGTTAGCGTAGTGAGCTGGGATCAAGTTCATGATCAGTGCTAAGTACCCGTCTTCTTTCACTTGTGCTAATGATTGCACTAAGCTCGGGTGGTTACCGACTTTCAAACAAGCTTGTAACTCATCTTCAGGATAACCATCACTGGTTACTTCGCCTTTAAATACTTTGACTGCGATCTCGTCTGGGAACTGGGTTTGTGGTTCATTCCAAACGGCTTTTGAGATCACGCCTGATGCGCCTTGGCCAAGTACGTTTTGTAATGTATAGCTTGATGAGGCTAACTGCGGCACGCTATCAATCGATACATTAGTTTGGCTAAACGGATTACCTGAAAAGGCAAACCAAGCCAGTTTTGGTAAACCGAATAGCTGTTCAGGGCATTCAGTTAGGCGGTTAGCTGAAATACGTACTAGCTCTAGGTTATGACACTGAGACATTGTCTGCGGCAGAGCTGTTAAACAGTTACCTGCGAGGGCTAATTTCTGTAAACGCGGGCGCTCACCTAATGAGTCCGGTAATACTTCAAGGCGGTTATCCGTTAAGATCAACCAGCGTAATTTCACTGGTAATGAAGATTTCGGTACTTGGTTAATTTGGTTTGATTTAAAGCCAAGCATTTCTAAGTTTGGGCATTGGCCAAGTACTTCTGGTAACGTGACAAATTGATTGTTTGAGGCAAACAAGATCTTCAATTTAGTCAACTGGGCAATCTCTTTTGGCAGCGTTGTTAACTGGTTATTGGATAAGTCGAGGATCTCTAAAGTGTCAGCTAGTGACAAGATCTCGAGAGGGAAAGCGGTTAGATTTTCAGATAATGTTAAACGCTTAATACCTGTTAATTCACCCGATTTTAGCTGAGATAGAGTATGCAAAATGATTTAGCCCGTTATTAGAATGATATAAAACCGGGCTAGTTTACGCGAAAATGAAGTGAAAAGGGGGATTAACCACTTAGCTGTGCTTCATTATCGTTGCGTTTTGCTATCTTATGGCCATCTTCAGTACACCCTGATTTCCAATAACTGCTGATATAGAGATTGTCTTTATCGACAGCTTTTTCATTTCTAAAGTATTGGCGTAATGCGCGCATGGTTGAAAACTCACAAGCACACCACACCGAAGCTGCGCCTGATAACCAAGTTAAGCTTTGCACTTGGCTGGCTAGATCTGTCTCAGCTGAATTTGCGACAATCCAAACAACCTCTATGCCAGCTGGTTTGATTAAGCTTTGCTTGTCATCGGTATGGTTAATTTCAATGACGGCATAACCTTTGGCTGCCTGAGGGAGCTTGTTGAGTTGCGCTGCTAATGCTGGTAGCGCAGTCATGTCTGCCACTAAAAAGTACCAATCAACGTTTAAGTTTATGGGTTTTATTTCCCCTGGTCCTGCAATTGAGATGGTATCGCCAGTGCGCGCTGATTGTGACCATGCGGCTGCAAAACCGCCATTATGACTATGGGCAGCCGTATTATCAGTAGCTGTGCAATCAATAGCCGTGTCATCAATAGCTGTTTGATTAATAACGCAGTGCTCATGACGTACAAAGTCGACGTCCAATTGATTGAGCGCTTGGCGTAAATTACGGATGGTATAAGTACGCATTTTGGGGCGGATGTTTGGTGATAACTGTGAAATATCGGTATCACCATTTTCAGTAAACAGCAGTTTAATGTAGCCGCCTTCAGCATCAGCGGGGAAACTCGATAAATCGTCTGCTTGAAAGCTAATACGCTGCATGTTCGGCGTTAATTGCTGGCTGTCTATGACTGTTAGTAATCTGTTATTTGGTTTCTTACTCATATGTAGTCCTTAGTTCTTAATCCTTAACTCTAACTCTTAGTGCTTAATACAGAGCTAGGCGGCTACTGCCCGTAGTACATGCAAATACGTTTACCGTTGATTTCATG
Source organism: Moritella sp. (assembly GCF_033791185.1). Lineage (GTDB taxonomy): Bacteria > Pseudomonadota > Gammaproteobacteria > Enterobacterales > Moritellaceae > Moritella. Next base: position 33,783 of record NZ_JASJHF010000288.1, read on the forward strand.
AATATCAAACTCGGTATCGTAAATAGCCGACAATACATCTTTGTTGATGATCTCGGAGACTGTGCCGTTGGCGACAACTTTACCTTTCTTTAGCGCAACAATGTTGTCGGAATAGCAAGAGGCAAAGTTAATGTCATGGATCACGATCACCACTGCTTTACCTAATTCATGGGCTAAAGTTTTAATATTTTTCATTATTTGTAATGAATGCTTAATATCTAAGTTATTCAGTGGCTCATCCAAAAATACATAATCAGTATCTTGTGCCACCACCATGGCGATAAAGGCTAACTGACGTTGACCGCCACTTAGCTCATCAAGATAGTTGTTTTCAATCGAGGTTAAATCTAAGTAGCCAATCGCTTTGTCTATGACCGCATTATCGTTAGTGGTCAGCTTGCCTTGACTATAAGGATAGCGGCCAAAAGCCACTAATTCCCGCACTGTAAAACGCATATTGAGATTGTTAGATTGACGCAGCACGGCTAATTTTTTCGCCAGTGCTTTGGTATCCCAATCTAATACGTCTTGATTGTCGATAATCACTGTACCACTGTCTTTATTTAATAAACGGCAGGCCATCGACAATACGGTACTTTTACCTGCGCCATTGGGGCCAATGATAGCAGTGACTTGGCCTTTAATAAATGAGGCCGAAGCTTGGTCGACAACTTTGTGCTGACCAAAGGCTTTAGATAAATTGGTTAATGAAATCATACTTTATACATCCCAATGATTTTCGTAAATACTTATGTTGTTAATCGTTTTGTAAACAGTCTTGTTAAATAACAGCGTTATTGAATTTTTTGTCGAACAAGCAGGGATAAGAAATACAAACCGCCGACAAAGTTAATGACCACACTCAAGGTGGTTGAAAAGCTAAAGACATTCTCGATGATCCATTGTCCTGATAGCAGCATCGACATAGCCATTAAACTACTCGCGATGAGTAATGTGTTATGACGATAAGTATGGAAAAATTCTTTGGTTAAATTAGCCACCAGTAAACCAAAGAACATTACCGGCCCCACCAAGGCTGTTGATAACGAGATCATGATCGCGACCAGTATCAATACTTGCTTAGTGACGCGGCGGGTATCAACGCCTAGGCTGATGGCATTGTCATTGTCTAACCAAAATACATCCAATACCGGTGCTAGCTTAAATAGCAGGGCGCTGACGAAAAGCAATGGCAAGACACATAAGTAGACTAGCTCTTGGTTTACGTTATTAAAGCTAGCAAACATGCTTGCTTGAATCGTTAAGAAGTCATTGGGATCAACCAGCATCATAAAAAATGAAGACACATTGTTGAACAGCTGACCGAAGATAACACCGAGCAGTAATAGGGTAATGACGTTACCTTTAGCATTGGTACTGCTAAAGTAAAAGCCAAACAGTAATAACGAAAATCCGACCATGACTAAAACCGATAGCGCAAAGTTAATAAATGGGTTTAATAGCAATACGCTAAAGCCGCCGAAGATAACGACCACCAATACTTGGGTTAATAAATACAAGGCATCAAAGCCCATAATACTGGGGGTTAAAATACGGTTATGAGTAATGGTTTGAAATACTAATGACGACTGAGCAATAGCGATACTAGCGATGATCATGGCTAATACTTTTGGCACGCGACGTGATAAAAAGTATTCATAGTTTGACGCATCTAAACCAACACCGATGAATAGAAACGTGAAGAGTACCGTGATAACTGCCAGTCCGGTGAGTTTCATTGCATCAGACATTTTGTTTCCCTTTTACAATGAAGAAGATAAATACCACGCCACCTAATATGCTGATGATCATCGAAATAGGGATCTCGTAAGGGAAGATGATCACGCGACCAACCACATCACAAAGTAAAATTAAAATAGCGCCGATAATGGCGGTGAGCGGAATGTTTTTACGTAAATTATCACCATAAAATTGCGTGACTAAATTAGGTACGATCAAGCCTAAGAAAGGTAATTGTCCGACAATCATCACCACAGATGCAGACATCACAGACACAAGAATGATGCCGATAAAGAGTACCTGTTTGTAATTCAAGCCGATATTGGTGGCGAAGTCTTTACCCATACCCACTGCAGACAAGCGGGTGGCGTACCAGTAGCTGATCACAGAGATAGGCAGGGCGATATAAAGTAATTCGTAATTACCCTGTAAAATGCTGGCAAAGTTAGCCACTGTCCATGCTGATAGGTTTTGTACTGCATCATATTTATAAGCGACGAAAGTGGCAGCTGAAGACACGACATTACCAAAAATAATACCGATGAGCGGAACGTAAATGGCGTTTTTAAACTGGATCCGATGGATAAACTGAATGAATAGCAAGGTCCCCGCAATCGCCATACCAAATATCAGGAATAAGTTATCACCATGACCTAGGAATACTAGGCTTAAGACATAGCCGAGCATGGCACATTCAATGGTGCCAGATGTCGATGGTGATGCGAATCGGTTTTGACTGATCTGCTGCATGATCAGTCCTGCAATACTCAGCCCTGCACCTGAGAGTAAAATAGCTAATAAGCGAGGCAGGCGGCTGATTAACAGTAATTCGATAGCCTCGGTATCACCGTTTAAAATCGCCGAGAAGGAAAGGTCTGCGACACCGATAAAAACCGATGCGATACTGAGAATGACCAGTACAAACAATAATTTTTTCAAGGTAAGCCTCAATTACAGTGTGCGTGATTGCTGCATATCTTGGAGCATTTGGTCGGTTGCCGTGACACCTGACAGGGCAATATACCAAGCGTTAATATCAAGGTAATTTAGCTTATCGCTTTTATAAGCCTGGGTTGATTTAACCAAGGGATTGGCAAACTCTTCGCGGGTACGGCTTTTATCTTTATTAATCAGTTTGTCTTTGTCGATGATGAAGAGGTTGGCTGGATTAACGTTACTAATGAATTCATACGAGATCAGATCGCCATGACGAGACTCTTTAATGTTAGGTACGGCTTCTTGGAAACCAAAATCACGATAAATTGCAGAGAAACGCGATTGGGCGCCAAACGTAGTGATATTGCCGCCAGCACTCATCACTGTTAATGCTTTAACGTCGTTGGTTTTATTATAATCAGCAATTTCAGAGATCTTAGCGTCAACACTGGCGATCTTAGCTTCTACTTTTGGCTGAATTTCAAAGATGTCACCCAGCATACGCCATTGTTGCTGGGTACTCTGCCAATAGCCATTAGATTCTGGTGCGAACATCACTGTTGGGGCTATTTTTGATAGTTCCTTATAAGATTCGACAGCGCGAGAACCGATGATGATAATGTCTGGTTTTTGCATGTAAATAGTTTCAAAGTCAGGTTCGTTTAAACTACCTGAAGAGGCGAATTCCTTGCTTTTATATTTCAATAAATAATCAGGCATCGTTGTCGCTTTACTTACTGCTACAGGCTTAATACCAAAATAATCTAACGCATCTAGTGTACCGGTGCCAATGACTACAACCCGTTGCGGCTTAGTCTCTAATGTGGTTTTACCTAATTGATGGGTAACTGTGATTGTGTCTGATAAAGCGTTGGCTGAGAATAATAATCCAAAGAAAGTAGCTACAACTGATAGTTTCATATTGACGGTGATCCAAATGATAATTGTTCGTATTCTTATATCATATAGTAAAACAAACCCCAATGACCAGCAAGTTATAGGTAAAGAATGTAAATCGAAAATATAATGTAAAGCACTGTAAGTTAACGTCATTTAGTGTTTTTATATGTTGATTTTAGCGATGTGTTGTTAACTATAATGTGAAGAAAGTAAAGGACGTACTAAGGCTATAGTAACTGTGTTATCTTGGCTGCGCTGTTTTTAACGCTTTAATTTTATGAGGTATTTATGAGTTCCAACCCCCATACTCAAGTCCACGACTTAACGAATACACTGAGCAATGACCTAAGTAATGACCTAAGTAATGACCTATGTAATGACTTAAGCAATAATCTAAGCAATAGCCACGACAGTTACCATGCCCATTTCTATTTTGATGAATCATCATTGGCGTTGGCCACTGTATTACGCACTACTATTCGTGATGAACTTGGCTTAGAAGTCGGTAATTTAAATACGCGGCTGGTGGGACCTCATCCACAATGGAGCTTTGCCGCCACATTTAGCCACGCTGATTTTGATACTTTCGTCCCTTGGGTTAAAGCCAATAGACAGGAGCTGACCGTGTTGATACATGCGGTGACAGGCGATGATTTAATTGATCATACCGAGCATGTTCATTGGTTGGGAACACAGATTAAACTTGATTTATCTAGCTTTTAATATCGCATTCGCTGTTGAAACTAAACCGCAAAGAGCCTACCATCAAAAATGTTAAGTAAACTTAAACAATATACATTTTATATGGAATATACCTATGAATAATGATGAACTTCGAGACTTGTTAAATAGCATTGAATCTGCAGTAAATAATGATGCGATGTCTGGTAATCATGTAACAACTTATACACTATCAGATGACGCCTTTACTGAAAAAGTACTTGATGTACTTTCTGAAAAATTGCAGGGTTACAAAGACGTTAGAATTGACGGTAGCAATTTAGTTTTGACTCACACTGACAAATAAGATTAGTTTTTACCAAAGATGAGGTTGTTTTAACGTCCTCTGTAGACAGGGTCATATTCAGATTTTCACATGACTTCTGGCTAACTAGAAAGAGCAGTTGGCTATAATTGCCAAGCAATGGGCCACTGTTCTTTTTCACTGCTAAAATACACGCGTAATGCCCGCATTACTGAAAACTCACCACTCATACCCCCGTCTTGCCGTCATGTCATTAGCATCGTTAATCTCAATAACCGCATAACCATTTAAATTAATTAACAAATCATGCGTCAGAAATGTCAGATTGTTAGCTAATTGATTCATATTTAAGTAAGTTAATGATAGTATTGTGTTTTATGCTGACGCTGTTCAACTGACAAGCTCAAATTTTAAAGGATTAATCTCAATGTATAAAAAGACTCTGCTATCAGTTCTTATGATTGTTGCTATTTCTGGCTGCGCGCCTAAACCAACCCCT
>NZ_JASJHF010000289.1:0-16893 GCF_033791185.1 Moritella sp.
CGCGTTTATGGTGTCAGTTCCGAGGCCATCGTCAACTTGGATGGTGTTCACCGCACCAGTTGATAAATCCACAGACTTATAGTGGGTGGCATTATTGTTGTATTGAGATAAAAAGGCTTCGGTAGGGCAGAGGTCAAAAGGCGCTGCAAAGAGTACATGAGGTGTCGTCACATAAACTAATAGTGAGACGAATATATAACGTAGATAAGTAAATTTAATCATATTTTCATTCCTCGGTCCTTGGATACGCATTCTAGGCTGTTCCTTGTTTGTATTGCATATCTTAAGCCAGTAATTATTTTACTATTAAAACAATCACTTATAAGATTGCTTCTCGACGGAATTGCAAATTGCAATGCATAATGACAATCAATTTGCAGGTGATGGCATTTTGGGGATAAGTTACTCGTTAATAAAATCGTTCATTTAAAAGTGAGTATTAATACATTAATAATCGAGTTTGCAGGCTGGGTCACATTTGCAAATTGAGGCAATTAAGCGTGCTTAAATTCGCTTTTATGTAGATAAACATGATCGAGCTAACACTATATTTTACGTGCTCATTTAAAAATCAGTTAAATACGCCCTAATACAGTGATCTGACTCATAAAAAAATCCCGTAGGCGATTTTCTCAGCCTCTCCATCCTCCCTAAATTAATCAGGGGTGGAGGAGGTCGGTTATTTTAAAACGTCTTACTATGAATTCGTCTTCAAGGCAGTAGGCAATTTGATTACCGCCTTAAAAAATGAAACCAAACTCTTTCAAGGATTTAGAAAATATGAAAAATTTAAATCGTGTTGCAATTGCTGTTTCAGCAGCTTTACTTACCTCTGCTGCTGGCGCTGTCGATTTTAATGGTTATATGCGAGCTGGCACTGGCCTTAGTGGTAATAATGGCGAGAACTATTCGTTTGAAAAAAACAAAATTGGCCGTTTAGGTAATGAAAATGACCTTTACGCAGAGTTTGGTTTCCGCCAAGAATTACCAACAATAACCGGTATGGAAGATCAAAAATGGGTTGTTGACGCGATGATAGCGCAAGGCAACGCAGGTAATAACGGTTGGGAAGACGGTGACTTCAATGTTGCTCAATTCAATGTACAAGCGACAGGCCTAATTGCCAGTGATAAAGACGCAACCATTTGGGCGGGTAAGCGTTATTACCAACGTAAAGATATTCACATTACCGATTTTTACTTCTTGAATACGTCATCAGGTGCTGGTGGTGGTATTGAAAACTTAAGTGTAGGTCCGGGTAAATTATCTGCAGCATGGATGTTAGATGATGGCAGCCAAAAGACTGATGAAGATGAATATGGTTACGTTACTGACCCTGCCAATCCTAACGCGGCACCGACATGGGGCGTGATTGGTAAAAAATCAGAAACAGTCAATGGCCATATCTTTGATGTACGTTATGCAGGTCTGAACTTATGGAGTGATGCGACGTTAGAACTTGCAGCTGTATATAACTTTGCTAACGAAACGGAAGGACAAAAGGTTAAAGCTGATGATGGTGTTATGGCAACGGCTATTTTACAACAAGGTCTAAGTAATGGCTTTAACCAAACTGTATTGCAATATGGTACTAGCTCTTACGGTACGCAAATGGCGGATCTCGGTGCCGGTGCTTGGTTTGACCGTTCAGGTGACCAGAATGATGCGACAGGTTATCGTGTAATTAACTGGGGTGTAATGAGCTTTGGCGATAAGATCGAAGTTGGCCATCAATTAATGTATGCAAACTCTGCAGATGTTGGTCTAGCGAAAGAAGAACATGAGCTATTCAGTGCTGTAGTACGTCCAATGTACAAATGGAATCAGAACATGAAAACCATCTTAGAATTAGGTGTGTTCTCTGAATCTCAAGGTTCTACTGATAAAGGTGGCAGCAAAGCAACCATCGCACAAGCATGGTCAATGGGCGATAGCTTCTGGGCTCGACCTGAAATCCGTGTATTTGCATCATACTTAACTGATGATGAAGGTACAACTATGGGATCAAGTAAAGGCGATAGCGACTATACTGTAGGTATGCAAGTTGAAGCTTGGTTCTAATACCTTGTCCACGACTCGCATGTAGAAAAGCAAGATAGTTAAAGGGGAGCCATTTTTGTTTGCAGCAAAAACCCCGAATCATAAAGATGCCTAACAGTGAAAGCTGTTAGGTATTTTTTTTGTTTGAATTAATTTTAATCGGCAGGACTCGCTGTTATTTGGACACTGTAGCTTGAGTTAACTTGCCAAGAACATGCGCAATTTTTGTAATAACTTGATTGCAACCCGTGATGTTATGTCGTTCTTTAAGATATTCAGGGTTGTTGTAGGAAAGCCAGTTTTGACCTTGTTCATCACTCCAAAATAGTACTTTCTGAGGAAGATCGATGGCAACGGTTTTGGAACACTGCATTAGTGGTGTTCCAACTTTAGGGTTACCAAAAATAATGACCTCGGTAGCTGCAAGCTGAAGGTCTACATTAGCGGCATTCTCGCCGTGATTTATTCTGGAGAACAGGGTGAGGCCTTTTTGCTCCAATAGTTTTTCAAAGCGATCTGCTGATTGCTTGACGGTATAATTACTTTTAACCGATATTAAACTCTCTGCTGCCACCATGGTGCTACTGCAAGCCAATGAAAACATCACACTCAACACTATTTTTATCATGCCAATACCTTTAGTTAGTTTTTGTTTCATCAATTTAAGCCGCTAAGGGCTAATTTAGATGGTGTTCTAAAAAAGCTTTTACAGCAATGATAGAAGCTTCTGCTGCACTTTGATCGTAGGCTATTGTATAACCTTTATATATTACTGGCGGGATCATGCTTGAGTCGTCAAATCCATGATATGCCTTGTCAAATACCTGCAGTGATATGTGCTTGCTATGACCACGATCCTGAGCATCTATATACGCATAACATCTTTTTACTGGGGTCCAGTCATCCGCCTTTCCTGACAGAATAAGCAGGGGGGATACCGTTGTCTTCAGGCTGGAACTCTCACACCATGGATAATAAGACACGATAGCCTGAATCGGCTCTTCTGCTGCTTGCTCAGGTAAGTAATCTTGGGCTACATATAGCGCTGTCCATCCGCCATGTGAAAAACCGATCATGCCAATTTTTTGGGGACGAACAAAAGACTGTTTTCGGAGATATGCAGCAGCACCATAGATATCACATGCACGCGTTTCGGGTGAGACTTGGTTAGGGCTTTCACAAACAGTGGATACTCCCCGAGAAGAAAAGCTATCGACAATAATGGCGACATAACCCCAGTCATTCAGCCGTTGCGCCCAGATATGCTGATTCGGTTCAACCCCAAAGCAACCATGAGCAATAATTACCGCGGGAAATGGACCGTCACCTTCCGGCTTAGAAACAAGACCACGAATAGACGTGGATCCTGGCTCATTAACTGGTGCTGCGTTGAAGGAAATCCAACCGGCAGAGGCTGGTCCCGGTACCATGACGAAAAACAACAAGATGGCGACAACTGCGAAAGAGTATTTGCAGCGACTCGTCACTGTTTTAATACTCCTCGCTGCTTTAATACAATTAACTGCTTTAATACAATTAAACATTAAGCCTCCAGTTTTGCATATCAATCCTAATACGCTTTATCGGCTTGATTCACACTCTCTAAATATAGCCTATACACTGAGAGCTAATGCCTTAATCTCACTTATCCTGAGATTGACGCAGTGCGTTGAAGGTCGTCACTACATCTTTACTGCCATCACCAGCCTTACGAGCCATCTGCAGGTAGTCCACAAAAGCTTCAGACACTTTTGCTGGCAAACCTGCGGCGGCGAATGCCCCAGACAACAGTTCCATACCGTGCAAGTGGAGATCGACGCTTGCTTGGTCTCCCGAATAATCCTCGCAACGAGTCCGGTCTGCAGCATCTTCCATACCATCAAGCAAAGTCGCCATCATGGCTTTGGCAGAAGGAAGAAAATTGTGCATTTTCATATCACCGCTCCGATCGGCCCAGGCAGCACCTTCAAAAAAAGCTGCCAGAGAACCGAAATAGAAACTCCACAGACCCAAGCCTATGGTATTGGAAGCCGTGACATCAGCACCGATAAATTGCTGTGCGCCAGCCATCGCAGATAAGGTTTGAGCATGCTGTTCGAAAGCAAGCTTGCTGCCGCTATATAGCATCCCAGTATTCGGTTTGCCAATCGCGCGCGGATAGCTCAAAAGGCCGCCATCAAGGTATTCTGCGCCTTGATCTTGTACCCACTCAGCAAGGGCTGACGCTTGCTCACCTGTGCCTGTACTCATCATCGCTAAGCTGCGGCCTTTCAGTGCTGTGGCTACTCCTGCTTGTTCTAGGACTGCATGCGCAGCAGCGTAATCCACCACGGAAAGGATAGTCAATGAACTGGCGGAAACGGCCGCGACTGGTGAGTCGGCCAAATTTGCCCCTGCGGCTACTAACCGCAGCGCCTTCTCTGTACTACGATTCCATACGGTCACTTGATGCCCCGCCTTAAGAAGCGCTGATGCCAGCGCAGAGCCCATTCCACCCAAACCGATCACTGTTACAGATTTATGTTTCATATTCATAAAATTACCCTTTTTGTCTTTAGCTAATATTGATGCCTCATGGCTCTGGGAAGCTTTTCTGCTTGTCGTCCTGAGTCCATCAGATAACTGTGGCTAAGATTACATTGTAGTATTGGTAATGATAAGATAGGTAATAATTAATTCACTGTTAAGTTATATGGAACAATAAGGAGGTAAGCATGAAAGGCTCGCTTTTCAATCAAGTTGATACATTTCTCACTATTGCCCAAGAAGGCAGTATTCGGGGGGCTGCGCGTAAACTCGAATTATCCCCTCCGGCAGTGAGTAATGCCTTAAAGCAGCTTGAATCCCATCTCGGTCTGCCGCTGTTCACTCGGACAACCCGAACCATCGAACTCACCGAAGCGGGGCGTTGTCTTATGGGACAGGCTTCTCCTGCAATGGATGCTTTATACCAAGCATTAGAGAGCGTTCAGGATCTGAGTCAAGTGCCTTCAGGCAAGGTACGGATAACGGTCCCTCGTTTTGCCTATCAACTTATTGTGCAGCCGGTGTATGCTGAGTTTTGCTCGCTGTATCCGGAGATTGAGCTGGAAATATCGGTCTCTAATACGTCCATAAATATCATTAAGGAAGGTTATGACGCAGGGATACGCTTCGGTCATCGAATTGAAGACGGTATGGTTGCACGGCCGTTAATGCCACCAATGAAAGAGGCTCTTTTTGCTACTGCCGATTATTTGGAACGCTTTGGCACGCCCCGCAGTCCGCAAGATTTGCAGCAGCATAAATTGATCCAGTACCGCTATATGCCTTCAAATCAGTTAGCGCCCTTGGAATTGAGCGATAAAGGCGAAACGATACGGGTGGCTCCGCCCCTGAGTATGATCGTCAATGATACTGATTTAATGATTGATGCAGCGTCAAAAGGTTTAGGGATTGGGAGAATTGTGGAGCCGATGATCCGCGACGGTCTGGCGTCTGGTCAGTTGATCCCGATACTGGAAGCGCACTGGGTTGATTATCCTGGTCTATATATTTACTTTCCACAACATACTCAAAAAGCACGCCGGGTTAGGGTGTTGGTTGATTTTTTGTGCCAGAAAAGTGCGTCTTTTTTGTGATGAAGAGAAAGCCCCGAATGATAAAGATACCTAACAGTGAAAGCTGTTAGGTATTTTTTTGTTCGGCTAAAAAGGACTCATTGACGTTATCGCTAGGTAACCATGTGCTAAGCGCCTTGCTTAGTGTCTCTGGAGATATCGGCTTAGTGACGTAATCATCCATCCCCGCAGCAAGGCATTTCTCCCGGTCGCCCTGCATGGCATTAGCTGTCATGGCAATAATAGGGACTTGATGGTTAATCTCTGTTTGAGAACTGCGGATTAGTGTTGCGGCCTCGTAACCATCCATTATCGGCATCTGGCAATCCATAAACACCAAGTCGTAAGTTTTGGTTTCAAGCGCATGTACTGCCTCTTTACCGTTAGTGACGACATCTGCGAAAAAACCTAATTTTTTAAGAATGCCCATCGCGACCAATTGATTAGTAAGGCTATCTTCGGCAAGTAGAATTCGCGCATTTTTACGCGTGGTTGGCGGTACCGCATGTTCGGTAACGGGGGGGGGAACGATTTGCAATTGCGCCTGTGGCTTGGCAAAGCGAACGGTAAACCAGAACTCTGCACCTTTACCTTCTTCGCTGATAATGCCAATTTCGCCGCCCATCAATTCGGATAACTGCTTTGATATCGAAAGTCCTAAACCTGTGCCTCCATATTGGCGAGTAGTCGACGAATCTACTTGCGTAAATTTATCAAATAGCCGTTTTTGTCGGTTATCAGGTATACCTATACCGGTATCTTTTATCGCAAAACGAATCACCGTATCCTGTTCAGTTACTGATAATAAGTTTACCAAAATGGTAATACTACCCTGCGCGGTAAACTTAATCGCATTGCCTAACAGATTTGTTAATACCTGTCGTAAACGCCCAGGATCGCCTTGGGTGAATGTCGGCACCTGGGATGCTATTACGCAGTTAAACCCTAACCCTTTAGCTTCAACTTGCTGGGAGTGCAGTGTGCATAAATCGTTAATCATTGCGTGTAAATCAAAATCGATAACTTCTAGGTCAAGCTGACCCGCTTCAATTTTTGAAAAGTCGAGAATATCGTTAATGAGGCTTAATAATGATTCCCCACTGGCGCGAGCGACTTGTGCATAGTGGCGCTGTTCGTCCTTGAGCTGTGTATCTAGCAACAAACCGAGCATACCGATAACACCAGTCATTGGCGTGCGGATCTCGTGACTCATATTAGCGAGAAACTCACTTTTGGCACAATTGGATTCTCCGGCCTTTTTCGCCAGTATGTTGGTGGTGACGATATTTTCCAGCAGTTCTTCATTCATATCGCTGATTTTCTTTGCCATTACATTGGCGCGATTTTTTTCATTACTTGCCTGCAGCGCCGATTGCATGGCTTCATTTTTGCTGATTAACAGCGACTCTTGGCTATTTAAAATATTGTTGCGCATGATATTAAAATCTTGGGTTAACTGACCAATTTCGTCTTTTGATACTGCAGGTAAATTAATATTAAAGTTACCGTTAGCCAATTCCTTGGTAGCCAATTTTAGTTTTAATATCGGTACTTGTATTAATCGGTTTTGCATAAACAGTTCAATACAGATAATTAACAACATCATCACGATTAAAAATATTTTTAGCTCAAAAAACCGTTGCTCGGTAAATTCGTATTTAGCGGTCCAATCGATGTGCAGGACAAGGTAACCTATGGTTATATTTTCATTCACCAATGGATAATCAATCAGGATATGGTTGGCGTGCTGTTCAGCCAGTATTGCTTTATTTTCTGAGAATAGCGGATACTTCTGTTTTTTATCGGCGTCGTATAATGTCAGATGATCCCAATTCTGTTGATGTAATTTTTTTTGATAATCTAATGATGAAAATAGTGCTGAAAAGTCACTCGCGATTAAGTGTCTAATCACATCGTTTTCTATGGCTCTGATTTCACTTTGCATTTGTTCTCTAAAATCAGCCCGCGCATAATTAAATAATTTCGGCGCCCAATACCAATTAATCACACTCGTGAAAACAAAAAATCCAATAAGGACAGGAACCATTAATTTAAATTTAATGCTCATCTGGTTCCTTACTTTGGTTTGATATAAAATCTTTCTAGATTCATATTTTTCAACGGTTCATAATCTGCAAACGTGGCGATGCTTATTTGTTGAATCGGAATGCCTTGTAGTAATGCTGCTGTGGCCTCCGTTTTCCCCATGTTCATTAGCGCGGCGGTTATTTTTTCAATATCGCTGCTGGGAACGCGGGGGTGTGCCGCTATTGGGTGTGATGATACTGGGGTGGTTTTATGTATGACCCGTAATGCTTGTTGATATTCTGCTTTTTGTTTTTTCAGGGTTTTTCCGACCCCGCCACCGGCCTGGGTATCACCAAGTAGTACATTGAGATAGACAGAATCATGGGTATTTACATACACAGGGGTGGTGTGGATATTAAACATATCATGTAACTCTTGGCGCATTTGTAATGAAGCTCCAAGTGCATTGGGCGAGGGGTAGGCGATTTTAGCGCCGTTGAGCTGTGCGACATTTTTTATTGGACTGTCTTTTTGAACGACTAATACACCTTGTAATTTTTTTGAACCATCTTTGACTAACGGAATATAACCCTGTAGCTGATTTCCTAATACAAAATGATAAGGGTTCATGTAGACGACATCATACACCCCAGCCATAAATTTTTTCTCGAATTCATTTATATTGGGCGCACCTTCCAACTTAAACTTGAGACTGGTTTCAACTGTTAGCTGTTCAAGTATCGGTATCCAGATCGCGGTTAACTTTCGAGCTTCAAACTGCGGCACCACTCCCACGATGTAAACCTTTTCCTCGGCATACGCAAATGTTGAGATGAATAACTTCCCACTAAACAAAGTGATAAGCAATAACCGTAATGTAAATGAGCACATGCTAAATTTCCTTTTATCGGCGGCATGCTCTTAATTGTAGCAATCGAAGTTATAATTACCTTTTATATTGAAAATAGATGTGAATATGCGCAGAGTAACAAGGTCTTAGGAGGTCTGTATTAAGTCCATCCTCGGAACTGCTACTTTAGGTAACGGCTAGGGTCGAGTTGTAAAATCCACATGAGTACCGGAACGGTAGCAAAAATTAAACCCGCTTCAAATCCAACCACATGGCCTATACGCATCATTAATTTACGCGATAGATGGCCTTCAGTTAGACAAGTTTTATGCCATTGTTGATCAGTTTTTACTGCAATTTCCGATGACCTCACTAGAGGTGTTTTTTGTTGCTTCTTACCCCTAAAAACCGCAGTATGGTGATGACGGCACAATGATGGGAACTAGGCAAGGGGACTCATTTTTTTGCAGATGAAAGCCCCTAATATTAATAATGCCTAACAGCGAAAACTGCTAGGCATTTTGTTGTTATCTCTATTTCTATTTATAGATAGATAAATGTGCAGCGTTAGCCTAAAGAGACGCCCCATGAATCACACCAACCGCCATATTGTTCGACTTTGCTTGTTAGCGTTTTCTGGGTGTTTACAATGAATTCATGCTCTATTTTTCTCGTCAAATAAATCTGAACATAACCTAATAAGTCGCCATTCTCTATATCCATTTCACTTGGATCTACGAATTCACAATTAGGGTACAGATTTACGATTGCTGCTTTATCATTATTATTAAGAGGCCAATGTTTAAAATCTATATTGAATTCCACCTCAGTTTCATTTTCGAAATTAAAGCCATTTTCTTCAAGACTGCGCATCACATCGCCGTCAATATCATTTGGAAAGTTCATCGAATTCCTTATTTGCGCATAAATTTGAATAGTAGGACGTCTCGATTCACCAAATCCATTTACCATGGCAAAAAGCAATTAATCAATGGATCCATAAAATTATATTATGGATGGATTGATTGCCGATTTCTGGGAAATCGTGCCGTCCGGTAAAATATGTTTTGTCTTGTAAGTTAGCAATGATACTAGCTACTAATTGAGTATATGGATATTTATTTTAGTCACAAGATAAACCTGATTGTTTGTTGATAAACCGTGACCGTGTTTACCAAAACAGCGATGACACTGTATAAAATATGAGTGAGTCGAAATGCTAACAAGAGAAGGGGGATATCGGGTTAGCTAGGCTCGCTAACTCGTTGGTTGATGATAAACAGCCCATAATGACATGGGCTGTTAACAGTGTAATTAACTTGTCGTTTCTTTATGTAAACGTTGGCAAGCTGCGCCATCTTTATGGAACAAGTGGCAACGGTGCGCTGGAATACCAATATCCAACTTCTCGCCAGCTTCAATTGATAAGGTATCAGCAACGCGATAAATCACATCTTCATCGCTGCCTTCAATATGCAAATAAACTTGGGTTTCATTACCGAGTTTTTCGACCACAATAGTCTCACCAGCAATCACGATATCAGCTTCATCTACTGGTACTAAATGTTCTGGGCGAATACCTAGGGTCATTTCATCACCGGCATTGACAGTTTTACCGTCGACAGGGATCCAGATACTCTGGCAGTTCGGTAGCAACACTTCGACACGCTCAGCTTCAGCCGCTTGAATGTGTACATTAATGAAGTTCATTTTTGGTGAACCAATAAAGCCCGCCACGAAAAGATTTTGCGGGTAGTGATAAATATCGAGCGGGGCGCCGACTTGTGCCACATTACCACCGTCGAGAACGACGATCTTATCGGCCATGGTCATGGCTTCAACTTGATCATGGGTCACGTAGATCATAGTGCAACCCAATTGCTTGTGCAGCTTGGCTAATTCAATACGCATTTTTACCCGTAATGCCGCATCTAAATTTGATAGTGGTTCATCTAATAGAAACACTTCAGGTTGTGATACTAAAGTACGGCCAATTGCCACACGTTGACGTTGACCACCGGATAAGGATTTCGGTTTACGATCTAATAGTGGTGTTAGTTGCAAAATATCAGCTGCATGTTTAACGCGATCGTTAATTAACTGTTTATCGGCTTTCGCTAATTTTAAGCCAAACGACATGTTATCGGTTAAATCTAAGTGTGGATAAAGCGCATAAGATTGGAACACCATACCGACACCACGTTTCGATGGTTCGACATCGTTCATGCGTTTACCGCCAATAAATAAATCGCCAGAGGTGATATCTTCAAGGCCTGCAATACAACGTAACAAGGTTGACTTACCGCAACCTGATGGACCAACGAAAACGACAAATTCACCATCATTTATTTCGAGGTCTACGTTTTTAGAAATTAGTACATCATCATAGGCTTTACATACATTGTTTAACGTGACATTTGCCATCTCGCGAGTCCTTTTTTATTACTAATTAGAATATCTTACACAGCATTCTTCGATGTTGATAGTGTGTTTTATATGACCTTGACCTGCATCATCCTTGGCAAAAACTTTTAGGGTGGAGAAGATAGGAGGAGTGCCTAGATCACATTTTGTTTACTGTTGCTGATATATCACTCTAAATAGGTATTTAATTACTATTTAGTGTGCGAGCCATCGCATTTTTATCGCCTTTATTGGCCATCCAAGTAAAATAATTCGTGCCACTTCACGCTTTTGGATCTGCAGGGTCTAGGCGTAGGCAAAAGGATGATGTTAGCAGTGGACTTATGTATGACTATACCATCCAACGCAGACAACTTGTCTGGTAAGCATGAAAGCTAATTTAATAAGGATATAAGTGATGAGAAAAACCTTAACGGCGGTTGCACTACTAACTGCAATGAACTCTTTTTCTGCCTTTGCTGCTATTGAAGAAGGTCAGTTAACGATCTGGATTAACGGTGACAAAGGTTACAACGGTCTTGCTGAAGTAGGTAAACAGTTTGAAGCTGATACCGGCATCAAGGTAACTGTTGCGCATCCAGACAGCTTACAAGACAAGTTCCCACAAGTTGCAGCTACAGGTGATGGTCCAGATATCGTATTTTGGGCACATGACCGTTTTGGTGGTTATGCGCAAGCCGGTCTATTAGCTGAAATTAAACCATCGAAAGAATTAAAAGACAGCATGATCGACTTCACTTGGGATGCGGTTAAATACAATGGTAAATATATTGGTTATCCAGTAGCAGTTGAATCATTATCACTTATCTATAATAAAGATTTAGTTAAGACCCCACCAAAGAATTGGGAAGACATCGCAGCATTAGACAAGCAGCTTAAAACCCAAGGTAAATCTGCCATCATGTGGAACCTAAAAGAACCGTACTTCACTTGGCCATTAATGGCGGCTGACGGTGGTTATGCGTTTAAAGCTAATGCCAATGGTTATGATGTGAAAGATTCTGGCGTGAACAATGCGGGCGTTAAAAGCAGCATGGCGTTAGTGCAAAAACTATTAGCCGATAAAGTTATTTCTCCAGATATGGATTACTCAGTATCAGAGTCTGAATTTATCAAAGGTAACGTAGCGCTGACGATTAATGGTCCGTGGTCATGGGGCAACATCGACAAGTCTGAAATCAATTATGGTGTGGCTGAATTACCACAATTCAACGGTAAACATTCTAAACCGTTTGTGGGTGTATTAACGGCTGGTATCAGTACTGCGTCACCAAATAAAGACTTAGCGGTTGAGTTTATTGAAAACTACTTATTGACCGATGAAGGTCTGGCTAAAGTGAACAGTGACAAACCGTTGGGCGCAGTAGCATTAACGTCATACCAAGAACAGCTAGCAAGTGATAGCCGTATTGCAGCGACAATGGATAATGCGATGAACGGTGAAATCATGCCGAACATTCCAAAAATGAATGCATTCTGGGGAGCGACTAAAAATGCCATTATCAACATTGTTGATGGCCGTCAATCAATTGATGATGCATTAAGTGATGCAGAAAAACAGATGACTAAATAAGTTTAAGTTATCTTTGTGTTAATACTCTCTGTTTAGTACTTTCTATTTTAATAATGGGAAGTGCTGAGATAAGAGGAGGGGTAATCTCTCCTCTTGCTGTTTATTAGGTAGGTTCTTCCATGCAGACTGTTAAAGTAGCTGAAATCCTGGGTGATGATGCACCCGATGATCAACCGGCTGGCGACCAAGTCAATTCTAGATTTTTTTCTCCGCATTTAATTAAATGGTTCACACTAATCTTAATTGGGTTAATGAATGGTTATGCGTCGATATTGATGTACTCACGTGGTGAGACATCATTTGCGGTATTGACGTTAATTTTAACTTCGTTAGCCTTATATATTTTTGGTAGTAAAAAGACCTACGCGCACCGTTATATTTACCCTGGTATTGCGGGCATGATCTTGTTTATTATTTTCCCACTGGTGTATACGGTTGGTATCGCATTTACCAATTACAGTGCGACTAACCAGCTGTCTTTTGAACGTGCTCAATCTGTACTGTTAGATAGTACCTATCAAAGTGGTAGCAGTTATAAATTCGACTTATATCGCAGTGAAAATGGTTATCGCCTAGCGATTAAAGACGGTGAACAATTATTAGTTACCGATGAAATCAGCTTAGCCACTCCAGAAAGTCGCCGCTTAGCACTGACCGCAACGGATGAAGTTATCGGTAGCAAAGCCAAAATAAAAGACATTATTTCTAACCGTGCGACGTTAAATAGTGTGGATTTGATATTGCCAAACGGTGACGAAATTCGCATGAGCGGGTTACGTAAGTTTGCTGCAGTACAGCCACTTTATAGCGTTGAAAATGACGGTACGACATTAATTAATAATAAAGATAAAACCGTGTTGATCCCGAATATGGAAACCGGCTTTTATCAGACCATTGATACCGAAGGTAACTATGTTGGCGATCCGTTAGCACCAGGTTTTACTGTGGTTATCGGCACAGCCAACTTCGAACGTATTTGGCAAGATGATGGTATTAAAGAACCTTTCATTAGCATCTTCTTTTGGACGATTATGTTCTCTGGCTTATCGGTAATCGCGACTGTGGTTATTGGTCTAGTGCTTGCTAGCATCGTGCAGTGGGAAGCGTTACGTGGCCGAGCGATCTACCGCATGTTGTTAATTTTACCTTACGCGGTGCCATCGTTTATTTCTATCCTGATCTTCAAAGGGCTGTTTAACCAAAGCTTCGGTGAAATTAATATGGTGCTAGAAGCCATGTTTGGCCTGTCACCAAGTTGGTTCTCTGATCCCATCTCAGCCAAAGCTATGGTATTGATGGTTAATATCTGGTTAGGTTTCCCGTACATGATGATCTTAAGCATGGGTATGCTGAAATCGATTCCTGATGATCTATACGAAGCATCGGCACTTGATGGTGCTGGGCCGTTACAGAACTTCAAGAACATTACGTTCCCAATGATGATGAAACCATTATTACCGTTAATGATTGCCAGCTTCTCGTTTAACTTTAATAACTTTGTGTTGATTCAGTTGTTAACGCAGGGTGGACCAAACATGATTGGTACCAGTGAGCCAGCGGGTTATACCGACTTGTTAGTGAACTATACCTATCGCATCGCCTTTGAAGGTGCTGGTGGTCAAGACTTTGGTTTAGCCAGTGCAATCACGACGCTTATCTTCTTGTTAGTGGGTGGTTTAGCGCTCTTTAACTTACGTTTCACTAAGTTGTCAGAAAAATAACCTAAACCAAATAAGGAGTAACAGTATGGCTATGGTACAAGGAAAATCATTAAAATATCGCGTGTGGGCCGCTCACTTGGCACTGTGTGCGCTACTGGTTGTGATTATTTTCCCATTGGTTATGGTAGTGGCAATTTCGTTACGTGAAGGTAACTTTGCGACGGGTGGTATTATTCCGACATCGCCGACATTGGATCACTGGCGCTTAGCGCTAGGTTTCTCGGTAACGAATGCCGATGGCAGTATTACGCCGCCGCCATTCCCTGTGTTGTTGTGGTTATGGAACTCGGTAAAAGTTGCGGCGATATCATCGGTGATGATTGTGGCGCTATCGACTACGTCTGCTTATGCGTTTGCACGTTTACGCTTCGGCGGTAAAGACACTATCTTAAAAGCGATGATGATCTTCCAAATGTTCCCAGCAGTATTAGCATTGGTGGCTTTGTATGCCTTGTTCGATAAGTTAGGTCAGTATGTACCGTTCTTGGGACTCAATACCCACGGCGGTTTGATCTTCGCTTATCTCGGCGGTATTGCGCTGCATGTATGGACGATTAAAGGTTACTTCGAATCGATTGATGGTTCATTAGAAGAAGCTGCTGCACTTGATGGTGCGACGCCTTGGCAAGCATTCCGTTTGGTGTTGTTACCATTGTCAGTGCCAATTCTTGCGGTAGTATTTATCCTCGCGTTCATCGCAGCGGTAACAGAAGTGCCAGTGGCATCGCTATTATTGTCTGACGTGAATAACTATACCTTAGCGGTTGGCATGCAACAGTACTTGTACCCACAAAACTACCTGTGGGGTGACTTTGCAGCAGCAGCCGTGTTATCGGCATTACCAATCACCGCGGTATTCTTATTTGCTCAGCGCTGGTTAGTTGGCGGCTTAACGTCAGGTGGTGTGAAAGGCTAGAGTTAGCTGATGTTGTAATGCTTTTTATATAATGAAAGCGATATAACAAAAGTGAGAGTATGAAAGCCAGCGGATGATGCATTCTTTACTTGTTAAAGAGGTATTGTCCGCTGGCTTTATTTTTTCCGAACCATCGCAAGTCCCACATTCGCTGGAACTCAATCTGATTAATCGCTAATAATGTTTTACTCAGGGCTTAACTTCTTGCTATAAATATACTTTTAGGTAAAGAGTAAAAGTGATGCATATTTTAAATTTTGAAGCTTTCTTGATCGCGATTACCATTTTAACCTTAACACCGGGTCTTGATACCGTGTTGGTTATTCGTAATAGTAGCCGCTCAGGACACATTGATGGCTGTGTCACTAGTTTAGGTATCTGCTCTGGTTTGTTCGTGCATGCCATGTTTTCTGCGCTGGGGATCTCAGCTATCTTGCTGCAATCGGCAGATCTGTTTCAGGTGGTGAAGTGGATTGGCGCAGCCTACTTAATTTGGTTAGGTTTTACGAGTCTTCTCGCTGTTTACAAGGGCCATAATAAATTAACGATTGGTGAGGAAGAGCAAACCACATTTAGCGCTCGTCGTTCACTGCGTGAAGGTTTTCTATCTAATGTGCTCAACCCGAAAACGGCAATTTTTTACTTGGCGTTTTTACCGCAATTTATCGATCTGAATTATTCACCCATTCTACAATCACTAACCATGGCAAGTATCCATTTTCTAATCGCGATGATCTGGCAATGCAGCTTGGCTTTTGCTATTAACTCGGCAAAAAACCTGCTTAAAAATAATGCCGTAATTAGTTGGATGGAAGGGGCTGTAGGCATGGTGCTGATTTTATTAGGCACGAAATTGTTATTGTCGGATAACAAGCTGTAGTTTATCGGTTGGCTGGCTTAGTAGAGGGCTTTACGTCCTTTGAACCGCATACGATAAGTCTAGCTAACACGAAATCTACCCATATCGATTTGCCATACATTTTTTGATAAACATGGGTTACTTATATTGCCAAATAGTCTCAGTTTTGCGGGAGAATGTGCTTAAACGCTGACTATCAATAAGCATGTAATGCATTGATTTTAAAATTAGTTTAAGATAATCCTATGATTTTTACAGCCGTTTGAAAAAGTACTTATAAAGACGTCTGTATAATACAACTGTTATGAGTATTCAATCATGAAGATGGTATATACCAACGAAAATCACTTTATCGCGAACAATGTAAAGAACCTAATTGAGGCGCAAGGAATTAATACATTTATCAAAAATGAATTTTCACAAGGTGCTGTCGGTGAAATATCAGCTTTTGATTCTTGGCCTGAAATTTGGGTTTTTGATGACTCTGATTTTGAGCGTGCAGACGAAATTGCTAAAGCATCACAAAGTAGTGGTTCAGATGTTGATTGGGTTTGTAATAATTGCTCAGAGAAGAATGATCCTTCATTTGAAATATGCTGGAATTGTCAGAGTGAAAACTCATAACAAGCTGTTCAAGTGGGACAAAAAAGTTGGCTTTTGCTCGTTCTTCGCTAATTTTAGCCAACTATTTTATTGCCGCTTAGCAAAGCATTAGTTTTAGGGATAAATGATGAGCAACATAAAATTTTTTATCTATATAACTCTAGTATTAGCTATATTAGTTGCATGCTCATCAAACTCGACAGCATACTCGAAGAAAATATCATCGGATAATAAGCCACTACATCATACGAATAAGGGTTATCAGAACCACCCATTTGTG
>NZ_JASJHF010000290.1:0-3797 GCF_033791185.1 Moritella sp.
AACCACCAGTACTTTTTTACCTTTGTAATTTTCTATATCACCAAAATCAGCTGCATGGATTAGCTTATTTTTAAATGTTTGTCTGCCCAGCCATTTTGGTATGTAAGGAACACTGTCATAACCTGTCGCAACCACAACGTAATCGGCGATATATATTCCGTTATCAGTATCAATCTTCCAGTTTTTTCCTGATTTATTGATGTGGTTTACTTTGATGTCATAATCTATCGGCACATCCAATTTTTCAGCATACGTTTCGATGTAACTGATAATGCTATCGCGCGAAGGAAAGGCACCCGCAGCTCTTGGTATTCTCATGCCAGGTAACCGGGAAAGAAGGCGATGTGTATTTAGTCGTAATTGTGGATGGCGATGACGCCAGGCATCTCCTGGGCGCTTTGCTTTATCAATAATTCGTACAGAAACACCACGTTGCCATAGCTCATAAGCCACTGCCAATCCACTAATGCCTGCGCCGATTACAATGACATCATCAGTACGTTGATCCTTGTTAACCATGTGACATCTCCTTATGACTTATAAACCATACATTCATAGGATCATGCGGTAACACATGACGCTTGATAGAATGAAAATAAGCGCTTTCCAACATCGCCTGTGCAGTCTCCCAACCCCACATTGTGCCCAGACCTTCGCCTCCTTGACCGATAGAAATCGGCGTACAATGCATGCACGAAATAGAATAAAGCAGCGATGCCATAGGAAAATCTATATTGTTTTCCAGGTGAGCTGATCCACCGATGTCCTGCATTAGATATACGCCTGAGTGTCTTAATGCGCGATGAATACCTTTTACCAGACCTTCAGGATTCTTCTGGTCATGAACCGCATCGAACGATGTGATTAAGTCATATTCATCCTGCTCGTTGAAGGTGGCCATATCCTTTACTTCAAACTTAATATTTTTGAGATCTCGCACTTTTGCCAGATGATTAGCTGCTACGACAGCCTCTTCACAAAGGTCATAACCCGTAAATTGGCTTTGCGGATAACGACCAGCCATAGCGGTTAAGGCGTACCCTTTTCCACAACCGATATCCAAAACTTTTATCCCAATATGTAACTGATCATCAATGCCAGTAATTAACGGTAAAATCACGTCGAACAATGAGCTGACGACGGATTGCTCACTGTCTTCAGACATAATCTGGTGAAAACATGGATAGTCGCCATATTTCGTCCCGCCACCACTCTCAAAACAGCGCAATATATGATCTTGCGCCGCTCCCATTAGCGGAATGAATTGTGCGTATACTGCATAGTTGCCGAGTTCTGCATCACGTGTCAGACATGCTGCATGACTCTTGGGTAAGTGATATGTTTTAAGGCTGGCATCGTAATTTACGATATTGGCTGTTACCATCACCGCCAACCATTCACGAACGTATCGCTCAGCCAATCCCGCTTTATCGGCAATTTGTTGGCTGCTCTCAGGAGAAAGTGATGCCATCAGATCAAATAATCCTAATCTATGGCCAATGGATAACATTACGGACTGTGCACCTGCATTGATAATGTCGGCAGTACGCTCAAGAAAAACCTCAGCAGCTAGGACATCGTATAACGCTTTTTCAACGGGCTCCGTCGCTTCGCTTGTTGTATGCATGTTACTCACCTCGGTCGATAATAATTAATCTGAGGCTCTATGCTATGGCACAATTAAAATGAACGTTAGAGCTTAAATGGACAAAAACAAGCCATATGTGCCATAATCGATTTATTATGCCTGCCAAGCACAAAAAAACGCCCAGTATATGCATTCTTGCCTTACCTGAAAGCTCTGGAGCAGTGCTATACGGTCTGTTTGAAGTACTGTCTGTATTTAACGAGGCATGGGCTCAGATAACAGGAAAAGAGGATCATCTTGCTGAATTTGATGTCAAAATCGTAGCTGAATCTAACGAACCATTTACATGTGTGGGTGGCGTACCCGTTACACCTCATGCATCTTTTACAGATGTAAAACATTCCGATGTGGTGATTATTACCGATCTTGCCGTTGATCCTGATACTAATCACAGTCAACGATGGACAAATATAACGCCATGGCTGAAGGCAATTCACGACGCAGGGGGATTACTCTGCTCTGTCTGTTCTGGCTCAATCTTACTGGCAACAACAGGACTGCTCAAAAACAGACCAGTGACAACTCATTGGGCGTACGCTGACCATTTTCATCAATTTTTCCCCGATATAAATTTAGAGCCAAATCGTATTCTAATACCCGAAAATGATGAATGTCGTATTGTTACTATGGGCGGCATGTCGTCCTGGGAAGACCTTGCGTTATATCTAATGGCAAAGTTCTATGGTGAAGCCACTGCCATTCAAGTTGCCAAATTGTTTTTAATCGGTGACCGCAGTGAGGGACAGCTCCTAATTTCAGCAATGTGCAAACCTAAGCGCCATGAAGACAAGGTGATTGAAAAAATTCAACAATGGGCATCAAACAACTACGATTCACCAAACCCTGTTAGATTGATGGTTAAAAAATCGGGCCTGGCTGAGCGAACATTCAAACGACGCTTCAAAATCGCAACCGGATATACACCTATCAATTACATTCAAACGCTACGAGTAGAAGAAGCAAAACAAATGCTTGAAACCACTTGTGATGCTGTCGACATCATTGCACAACAGACAGGTTATGAAGACCCAACATCCTTCCGACGATTATTTAAACGCATGACAGGTGTTACACCTGGCCGCTACCGACAACGATTTCAGTCAATTAAAAATATAACTGTCTAGCTTGATATTGAAACTATATTCAATTTCAATAAATAAAATATTACATTCCACAAGTTGAAGGTAGATACAGTCGCCAGAATAATTGTCTGTTTACCACTCGTATGCCCATTCCTCAAAGTCCGCTTTAATCAGCTTTTCCACAACCAGAAAAACATCGTTAACGTCCCTTATGTGGTGCTCTGGTCAATTTAACTAAATGTATCGAATGTCGACTTTAAAAATGAACTGATATTTATAATTTTTAGTGCTTCAACCTTATAAATGGCGTTTTGCATCCATGGCATCGTAAAGAATACGTACAATTAAAATATCGTGGTTACGCTTTTTGTAAAAGATAATATGACGTGCATATTCGTGGCGTTGGTATCCTTTTCTTATTTCATCGCATTTTCTACCCATGCTTGGCATATCAGCGAGTAGCTGCAATGTGGTTTTCAAACCATCAGTGTAGATTTGTGCCTGCCGTTTACCGTGTTTTAGTACAGTGTTCTGGTAAATTTCTTTTATTTCTTGCGTTGCTCGTTCCGAGGTGGTGAACTTACCTTGCATGTAAATCGGCTTTTGCTTCGGCAATTATTTCATCGTAACTGAGATTACTCTCCCCGCTTTCTTCACCTTCGATAAGAGCTTGTCTTAAAGCTTCTAGCTTAGTTTGATATTCCACTTCCTCTTCTTCGAGCAATCGTAACCCTGCACGCATAGCTTCGCTTGCTGAGCGAAAACGACCACTTTCTGTTAACTGAGCGATCAAAGTATCAAAATGTTTGCCTAGCTTTACGCTGGTTACTTTTTCCATTGTTGCACCTTAAAAATTGTGGTCACCACTTAACGGTACTACATAGTAATACTTTTTGCAATAAATAGTGCGACTAAAAGTTTTTAGTAAAGAGTCAATATCACAGAATAATCTCCATAATGACCATCCAACGAATGCCTCCTATGTAAGATCATGTCCGCTTTCCTTGATACTCCGCCAAGGTCAGAAATGTGGTGTTCAGCGGGTTCCGTCGCAAATAAGTGAATAG
>NZ_JASJHF010000291.1:0-9237 GCF_033791185.1 Moritella sp.
CTGATGCATGAATCACTTTCGCCCTACGTGTTCTTTCTGCTTCCGCCTGTCGTGCAATTGCCCTGATCATGGTTTCGTTTAAATCAACGTGTTTTATTTCTACGTTCGATACTTTAATCCCCCAACCATCGGTGCGAGCATCTAAGATGGCTTGAATGTCGGTATTGAGCATTTCTCTATTGGCTAACATCTCATCCAGTTCATGCTGCCCTAACACTGAGCGTAACGT
Organism: Moritella sp.; assembly: GCF_033791185.1. Classification (GTDB taxonomy): domain Bacteria; phylum Pseudomonadota; class Gammaproteobacteria; order Enterobacterales; family Moritellaceae; genus Moritella. The sequence goes on from NZ_JASJHF010000291.1 coordinate 230, forward strand.
GGTTTGTGCCAGCTGCGAAGTGGCTTGCAGAAAGTTTTCGACATTGATAATGGCTTTTTGAGCATCAATCACCCGAAAATAAATCACCGCATTAACCCGTACTGAGACGTTATCGCGACTGATGACGTCTTGACTGGGTACATCCATGACCACGGTACGCAAATCGACGCGTACCATTTGTTGAATTACCGGTATGACGATGATCAACCCGGGTCCTTTGACCTTTTCAAAACGGCCAAGGAAAAAGATAACCCCACGCTCGTATTCGCGTAGGATGCGAAACATGCTGATGATTAACAGGAGTAATAAAAAGATAATTGCTCCGGTAAATAACATGCCGCTACTGAGAATTGCTTGCATCGTTAACCTCCAATTCGGTGAGTGGCAATAAGACCAGCGTTAAGCCATCAATGCCATTTATTTGTACTACTTGCCCAGCGGTTAATTGATGCGGGCAGTAAGCTGACCAGCGCTCACCGTTTACATCAACATGTCCTTGACCAATGAAGCCAGTGCTTATGGTGATTTCAGCGCCAATTAAGGCTTCTTTACCACTGACCACTTTGTTTTTTCGGATATCCCACAAATAGCCAAATATAAAAATAAAAAACAGCAGTGAAACGACTGCAAGGGCTGCGATCAGCTGCAGCGATACTTGAAATTGCGGTAGGTCGGTATCAAATAAAAATATTGATCCGAGTGTAAACGCAATCAGACCGCCGAGCCCAAAAATACCCACGCTCGGTGACATCGACTCTGCTATCAGTAATGCAATACCCAGTAATAATAACGCCAGCCCCGCATAATCAAGCGGCAACAGTTGGAAGGCATACAGGGCAATGAACAAGGAAATAGATCCTGCTATGCCTGCGATACCAATGCCTGGACTGTAAAATTCCAGTAAGATGCCATAGACCCCAATTAACATCAGGATATAAGCGATATTCGGGTCGGTGATAGTGCCAATAAAATTACTGCGCCAATTAGGCGTACGGAGTTCTAGGGGACTGTGGGTTAATGTTAGCCGCCTTTGTTGTTGCTTGATTGTCACTATTTGACCATCGAGCTTTTGTAATAAATGTTGTGGTGATTGGGCGAGCAGATTAATCACGTTTTTATCCAATGCTTCGATCGCGGTGAGTGTTGCGGCCTCTGTCACGGCTAACTCTGCCCATTCGACATTACGTTTACGCAGTTGGGCCAATGAGCGTATATAGGCCACGGAATCATTAAGCACTTTCTTTTCCATGGCGGTTTTTTCAGTTACTTGTGGTGAGCCTGATGGTGTGGGAGAGGTCGGCGATTTACTGGCATTTGGATCCGATGATTCAGGCTGTGTACTGGGCTTGTTATCCGCGTCTGGCGCTGGTTGATAAGGATTGGCTGGTTTCTTATCGCCCCCAGGTAGTGGATTACCAATACTGACCGGAGTTGCTGCGCCTAATGTGGTGGTGGTCGCCATCGCTGCGATATGGCAGGCATAGAGAATATAGGTACCAGCACTAGCTGCCCTAGCGCCCGGTGGGTGAACGAGGCAAGCGATGGGGATATTTGAGTTTAAGATAGCTTGGTTTATATCACGTAAGCTAGAGACTAATCCGCCGGGAGTATCGATGGTGATAATGATCAGTGGTGCGAGCGTGTCGTTGGCAGTGTTATTGATTGTGCCGTTATTATCCTGCTGTTCAGCATTGCTGGGCGTGTTTGCGCGCTTAATTTCAGAGGTGAGATAATGACTGACTGCAGGGCCAATTGCCCCTTTAATGGTTAAGACGGGGATTGCGATACCGACTTTATTGGCGGCTGACTCTGCAGGTTCGGCTTGGTTAGCATTTAACATACTGCTATAAATCAATAGCATACTTATAAGCAAATAATACATAGGTAACATCCCACGATCACGTTACCTATATTCTAGTTCATTAATACCCTGACCGCGTTGTTGATGACAATAATAGCAGCAGCCAGATTATTACCGTGCTTGTTTTACGTGAGCTTAAATTGTCTCAGTAGCGCTTCTAATTGCTCGCCTGCGGCGGATAGGTCAGTAGAAACCTGTGTTGTTTCATGGCTTGATTCTAATAGCTGAGTAACCACATCGCGAATGTTGATCATGTTACGGTTTATTTCATCGCTGACAGAACTCTGTTCAGTGGCAGCAGTGGCGATACGAGTCGTCATATCATTAATGGCATCAACAGCATCGGTAACCGCAGATAAACTACCACTGATTTGAGTCGATGATTGCATGACGTGCACACTGGTTTCTTGACTGGTTTTCATGGCGCTTACCGCTTGGGCGACAAATTGATGTAAACCATCGAGCATTACCTTAATTTCTAATGTGCTGTCTTGAGTGCGGCTTGCTAAGCTGCGAACTTCATCTGCAACGACGGCAAAACCTCGGCCTTGCTCACCCGCTCTCGCTGCTTCAATCGCTGCGTTAAGCGCAAGTAGGTTGGTTTGCTCGGCAATCGCGCCAATGACTTGTAATACATGATCAATTTTCTGTGATTGTTCATGCAAAGAACCCATGTGGCCGCTGGCTTGCTCAACTTCATCCACCAGTGTTGTAATTGCCGTGTTAGACGTGCTGACATTATCTTGTGCCAACAGCGAGTCTTGCGTTGCTAATTGGGTGGCATCAGCAACTTGGGTCACGTTTTCTGCTACATCATTGGCTGTCGAGTTCATTTCGGTAACTGCGGTGACGACTTGGTCGGTTTCATTATTGTGGATAATCAGCTGCTCGGTGGTTTTTTGCGTTTGTAAGCTTAAGCTATTCGCAGAATCAGATACTTGATAGCTTACATCCGCCACTGCGCTGATAATACCTTGTAATTTTGACGTAAAGCGATTAAACGCATCACCAAGCAGAGCTATTTCGTCGCTACCTTGTACATCTAACCGACGGGTTAAATCACCTTCACCATCGGCGATATCATTAAGGGTATTAAGCATTTCATTCATCGGTTTCGCCAGTCGCTTAGCAATCCATAGCATGACTAAACTAGTGAGTATAATCAGCACTATGGCGCTGGCAATTGCAAATTTCATTTGGGTGTAAAGCTGCTGCCATACAGAATTACTGAAAACAATTAAATCTTTATTAATATCATCAATATAGACGCCGGTACCAATAAACCAATCGGTACCAGCAATGGGGGCTGCGTAACTTAATTTGGGCTGTAATGTGTCAGTACCTGGTTTAGGGTAAACATACTCCACAAAACCACCACCAGACTGACTGGCTTTAATGAGTTCTTGAACGAGCATGACGCCATTTTTGTCTTGCAGTTGGAAGCGATTTTGACCTTGATTTTTTTCGTTACTGGCATCGGCAATATTGTTACCTTTGCTGTCGTAAATAAAGAAATAGCCAAGGTTATTGTCACCATAGCGTGCGTATGTTAATAGGCTGCGCACATTTGCTAATGTTTGTTGCTGAGTCTGGTTTTCAGCGTTTGAATTGGTTATTTCTCGTTGCACTATTTTTTGGGTTATTTTTACCGCTTCACTAATTTGTGCCTGACGTTCGGTACGTAACAGTGAATCATGGTCATTGATCATGCTGGTTACTGACTCAGTTTGTAAATTAGTAATTATTGCTAATGCAACGAACAAAGCAACAATCATAGGAACTATAGCAATAAGGAGTAATTTATTCTGCATTCTTAAATTATTCATGCTCTAACCTTGTGATCCATTATAAATAACAACATGTCTTATTAAGTCACTTTTTTATAAATTTGCATATATCGGCATGCTTGAACTGTTAACTAGATGTTTATTTTTTAGTTTTTTTATGTTTTTTAGTATCCGTAAGGAATGATTTATATAATCAGGTGTTATTTCTATTAAAGCCTATTCTAGTGGGCAATTAAGACTGCTTCTTTAGACGTTTTTGAATGCTTTTATTGCTTTTCGCTGTGCGTGTTTGATTTTAAATATTATATTTTGTTATTTTAATTCTCCAGCACTTGGTTGCATGTTAAATAGTTGTGGGTATTATGTTTATCTGTTTGCTGAATATATAACCTGATAATGTGCGTTATTAGTATTATAAATCTTAAGGAAGGGATGTTGATGGAAGCTTTAACAAATTTTATTTCTGCGGTTAATAGTGTGGTATGGGGCGTACCTATGCTTATTATGATCCTTGGGGTAGGTTTATTCCTGTCTTTAGGGTTGAAGTTAATGCCTATTTTAAAATTAGGGACGGGCTTTAAATTACTTTGGGCTGGACGAACAACCAGTTCTAGCGATAAAAATAAAGGTGAGATCTCGCCATTCAATGCGTTAATGACATCACTTTCAGCCACTATCGGTACCGGTAACATTGCGGGTGTTGCAACGGCTATCTTTTTGGGTGGACCGGGTGCGTTATTTTGGATGTGGTGGACTGCGTTAGTAGGGATGGCAACTAAAGATGCAGAAGCAGTATGTGCGGTTAAATATCGTGAAACGGATGACAATGGTAACCACGTTGGTGGTCCAATGTATTACATCAAAAATGGTTTAGGCAGTAAATGGGCTTGGCTCGGTACTGCATTTGCTATCTTTGGTTCGATTGCTGGTTTTGGTATTGGTAATACAGTACAGTCAAACTCAGTCGCGGATGCTTTATCAAGTAGCTTTGGTATTTCGCCAATGATATCTGGTTTAGTGATGATGGTATTAGTTGGTCTCGTTCTGATGGGGGGCGTTAAGCGGATCGCGGATGTTGCTGGTAAATTAGTACCGTTAATGGCTGTCTTCTATATTGGCGCCGGTCTGGTTGTATTAGCGATGAATGCGAGCGAGATCCCTGCTGCATTTGCGTTAATTTTTGAAAGTGCATTTAGCCCTGTTGCGGCGGAAGGTGGTTTCGCTGGTGCTGCTGTTTGGGCCGCTATCCGTTTTGGTGTAGCTCGTGGTGTATTCTCCAATGAAGCTGGTTTAGGTAGCGCGCCGATTGCACATGCTGCTGCGCAAACTAATGATCCGGTTCAACAAGGTCTTATCGCGATGTTAGGTACCTTCATTGATACGCTTATCGTGTGTACTATCACAGGTTTAGCGATTGTGGTATCGGGTGCATGGACATCAGGTGAAACAGGCGCTGCCTTAACATCAGCAGCGTTTGCAAGTGCCTTACCGGGTATTGGTAATTACATCGTTGCTATTGCGCTGTCGGTATTTGCCTTCACTACTATTCTTGGTTGGAGCTTCTACAGCGAGAAATGTGTGCAGTATCTATTTGGTGTCAAAGCGATTGTTCCATTCCGAATCTTATGGATCATTGCAGTGCCAATTGGCGCAACCAGCTCACTTAGCTTTGTTTGGTTATTGGCTGATACGCTAAATGCGATGATGGCACTACCTAACTTGATTGCGCTTGTACTGCTGAGCCCTGTAGTATTCAAATTAACCAAAGAATATTTTGCCAAGCAAGGCAATACTGCTAAAGAATAATTAGCCTTGTTAACAACTATTGGTCTGTATCCACGGGCTAATCGCTGTCGGTCAATGAATACCTAAACCCCCGTCTATTTTCGTTGAAAGTAAGCGGGGGTTTTGTTTTTTTATAACATAATTACCTATTGCTTGGATCTGTATCTTTCGCTACTGTGTTTTTATATCCAAATGATGACTAAGAATAAATCAGGGAAAGACATAAATATGAGTTCAGATAAATTAGCCACCCAACTTGTCTCGGCAGGACGCGATAAAAAATTCTCACACGGTGCTGTGAACCCCGTTGTTCAGCGTGCATCATCAATTGTATTTGACTCCGTTAAAGCTAAAAAAGCCGCGACCGCAAAACGTGCTGATGGTGAACTTTTTTACGGTCGCCGTGGTACCCAAACTCATTTCTCTCTGCAACAAGCAATGACCGAGCTCGAAGGTGGGAAAGGCTGTGCGCTTTATCCGTGTGGCGCAGCAGCAGTGACTAATTCTATCTTGTCATTTGTCAGCGCGGGTGAGCATATCCTCATGACCGGTGCTGCCTATGAACCGACACAAGATTTTTGTAATGTGATGTTAGCTAAGATGAATGTAGCAACAACCTATTACGATCCTATGTTAGGCGAGGGCATTGCGGCATTAATGCAAGCAAATACCAGTGTGGTATTTTTAGAATCACCAAGCTCGATCACCATGGAAGTGCAAGACATTCCAGCAATTGTAAAAGCAGTGCGCGCGGTAAATTCTGACGTTATTATCATGATAGATAATACTTGGGCGGCGGGGGTGTTATTTAAAGCCTTAGAGCATGATATTGATATTTCCATTCAAGCGGGCACTAAATACATCATTGGTCACTCTGACTATATGTTAGGTACAGCCGTTGCTAATGAGCGTTGCTGGGCACAATTACGTGAACAGTCATACTTAATGGGGCAAATGGTTGATGCTGATACCGCGTACATGGCGAGCCGTGGTTTACGCACTATGGCTATTCGTTTAAAGCAGCATGAAACAGCAAGTATCCAAGTCGCGAATTGGTTAAGCACTCGTCCAGAAGTGGAACGTGTTAATCATCCAGCGCTACCAAGCTGTAAAGGCCATGAATTCTACAAACGTGATTTTAATGGTTGTAACGGTTTATTCTCGTTTATCTTAAAAGACAAATTAAGCAATGAACAACTGGCGAACTATCTCGATAACTTTGCCCATTTCAGTATGGCTTATTCATGGGGCGGTTATGAGTCATTAATTTTGGCTAACCAAGCGTCAGAATTAAATCGAATTCGTCCGGCAGGTGATGTTGATTTCACTGGTACGCTGGTGCGTTTGCATATTGGTTTGGAAGATGTTGAAGATTTGATTGCTGATTTAGACGCGGGTTTTGCACGACTTTAAATTGTCGGTAATATAATTAAGTTAATTAAAGAAGCTGGCATTAACCGTGATATTGGAGATGCCAAGCAGACATTTAGAGTCAAGATTAAATGATGACGATAATGCAGAGCGCTTCCATGCGATCTTTAATTTTAGTCTGTTAACCTAAGGCTGTACTGTAACTATTTTTTCTGTGGATTTTCTTGATTTCAACTGTGTCATCGCCACACCGGCCAATACCAAAGCACCACCAATAAACTGATAACTTGATAGTTGCTCATCGAGAATGACGGTTGCCATGATGGCGGTAAATACCGGTAATAAATTCATGAACATTGCCGATTTATCTGCGCCAAGATGTTGGATACTCTGCATCCATAACCAAGTGGCTAAGATTGAAGTCGGTATTGCGGCATATAATACCAGCGGTAATGATTCAGTGGTTAGAGTTACTTGGTTGCTGAAAGTCAGTACCGGTAATAAAATGATGACAGCAAATACCATCTGCATATATAGCGCAATCCAGTTATTGAACGGCAAACGCCAGCGTTTCAGTAATACCCCGTACAAAGAATAACTACAGGCGGCTATTAGCATGTAACTGTCGCCGATATTAATACCCTCTGAGAATAAACTGCCAATTTGACCGTGACTTAACATATACATTAAACCAGTCAGAGAGATTGAAACCCCACACACCGCTCTTTTAGTTAACGAAAGCCCAAGCAATGGCACACTAAACATTAAACTCAATAATGGTACGAGGGCAAAGATCAACGTCATATGGGTTGCAGTGGTGGTTGCTGCAGCAAAGTAGGCAAGTGATTGGTTAATTGCCATACCCAGTAATGCGAGGAACGCTAATTTAGGCAAATAAGGTTTAATCGCTTGACGTTTTTTCCATACCGGTTTGATTAGAAAAGGAGTAAGAGTGGTTAAGGCAATAAACCAGCGGTAGAAGGAAATGGTCTCGGGTGCAATTACATTGGTCGACAAGATGTTAACAATAGCATTGCCAGACCAGATAATAACAGTGAATAGCGGGAGTAAAAAGTACATAGAGAGCTGCTTGCGTATCAAAAAGGCGATTGTAGCAGAGAAATAAGGATTGTTGGAAAGTAGTTCTAGATCACATTATAGAAAAATAAAACAACCCAGATGATTTCAAATAGATAACCACCTAGGAAAAATTATTTTACTGCTGCGGAGCCTTGTAAGCTTCTACTTTTGCTTCTTCCATCGTGTAAGCCATAGTCACCGTCTTTTTACCATCAACCATGTAAAGGTCTTGGGTGAGTGTCGTGACGCTTAACTTTCCTGTTATGGTGATAGGTAAATAAGGTGCGCCAGCCTTAACAGGCTCTTTGGTTTTGACTAGCAACATTTGATTAGCTGGTGGTACTGGTTTATGCGAGCAAGCACCAATCGTAGGCACTAATAAAAACTCTGAAACCTTGTCACCGTCAAATTGTAACGCCAGCATAAAACCACTCATAGAAATAGTTTTATTGTCCAAAAAGTTATTGGTTGCTACCGATGCTTGTTTACGTTTTTCAATAATAATCAAACGTTGTTCAAGAAAATATTCAGTATCAATTTTTTCATTTTTGAGCCATATTTTGGTTGCAGCAAGTTCTTCCTGCATTGGGTCTGTAACGCGGTCGGGAGCGAATTCTATCATGTCTGTGATTCGAGCATAAATTGACAATTTATAGGTTTGCTCTTCAGTCAAATCTTTAAAAGGGTCCTTATAAGGTGCCATTTTACCTTGCAGATCAGTGAAGCTAATTTGTAAGGGTGTTGCTGCCTGTGCGAAAGAAAATAGCGACCATAATAATGGAATTAATAATAATTTTTTCATCTTTTCACCTTAAAACTTAATGCTCATACCATCGGATAATGAGGTCTTGTAAATGAGTACTCCAGGGATAATTGCAATGATTAATGCACTTATTTGGATTGTCGTTAGTATTAATAAGTCATTAAAACTTAACATATTTATATCTAAGTAAAAGCCGAAGTAATTCGCTAATGGTGCTTGTAATATAAGTAATAAACTATAAAAAATCGCTATACCTAATACAATACCTGAAAAACACACCGCGCCTGCTTCACCGATAATTAAAGAAAATATATGTCCGGGACGTGCACCGACAGAGCGTAGGATCGCCATTTCACGGCGA
>NZ_JASJHF010000292.1:0-9432 GCF_033791185.1 Moritella sp.
TATCTTAAAATTTCGCATACTTTACACTTTAACGTTGAACCGTTCGAAGGCGCTAATTTAGAGCAATCTGCCTTAGACTTTACCGGTATCGACCCTACTAACCCACTGCGTGGTGCTGTACACGAGCGTGAAGCAATCACCGAGATCTATAAAGCCGTACGTAAAGGCTTGAAAGATACGGGTTGTCATCGTGCGATCATGGTTGCACACAATGCAGCTTTCGATCATGGTTTTTTAAGTGCCGCCTCTAGCCGTGAAAAGATCAAACGTAATCCTTTCCACCCTTTTGCGACATTTGATACCACGACACTGGCTGGTTTAGCCGTTGGTCAAACTGTGCTTGCTAAAGCATGCATGGCTGCCGGTATTCCGTTTGATCATAAACAAGCACATTCTGCTAAATATGATACCGAGCAAACTGCAGAGTTATTTTGTTATATCGTCAATAAATGGAAAGATATGGGCGGTTGGCCACTTCCAGTTCCTGAAGATGAAGCTCTAGATTGTAGCGTAAATACAGAAACTGAATAAAAATTATGCCCCTACTTTACGATATAGATACAATAACTCATAAGTTGTGTACTACATTGTGACGTGTAAAGGGGTAAAATCTTACTCATTTATTAAAACTTACCTTCAATCCCAATAATCGCAGTATCAGTATCACTTTCATAACTAAAATGTAGCACTGTTGCACCATAGGTTACACCGGCAAAACAGCCTAGCATATTTGCAGCCATATCATTTTTATCAAATTCATTACCTTCCTGGCTCGCATCATAGGTTTCCTTTAATGCACCGATAGTGAAGCCAACAAGCATAGTCTGCCACCAACTTTCGGTGTACATCATCGTTGCGCCACAAATAACCGTTTCGGCAATAAAATGTTTCTGCTTATCATCTTCAACACCTTCTGCATGTACCGGACTAGACACTATCATAAATGAAATAATAAATAGATTTCGACATTGCGCTGTTAGTACCACACAGAACTGGTGTATTAGTGTAATAAAAGACTTATTAGGTGAACGTTCGACCTTGGAAATCGCACTGGCCAAGCCATGATTATGACAATAATGGCTTATGCTATGTTTTTTTATTTTAGCTAAATTAATCATGTGTTTTTAAACGCCATAAAAAATCTAACAATGTATACCTAAACAATATCAACCTTGATTTGAGAAATACCTCAATACAACTTGATAAACATGATCTTACGTTATAACTGGCTCAGTATATTTAGGTTTAAATGCTAGAGTAATACCAAAAGAAGCCTCCATGCACCATCCAACGCCAAAGTAAAAGAATAAAACCCTGCGCGTATTATGCAAGGCTAGCAGCCAAAATTCACTTCGCAACAAATCAAAAATATAAAAAGAACGATCAATTAGTTACTGATTAACCGCTTTAAAAAGCAAATACTCACTAAACCTGCATAATTACCCACAAATAGGCTTAAAATTTACTTATCTTATTAATGATAGTTTTATATACTACTGGCAATGAAATTATTAACATTGGAAAATAAATAAATGAATCCTGTCGTTATCGCGGTGCTAACAATGCTAATCCTCAGCTTTATGCGGATTAATGTTGTTGTGGCACTCACAATTAGTGCCATCTTAGGTGGTTTAATTGGTGGTTTACCTTTAGAAGAAGTTATTGCGGCGTTTAACTCAGGTTTAGGTGGCGGTGCATCTATTGCATTAAACTATGCCATGTTAGGTGCGTTTGCCGTTGCCATTTCTAAGTCAGGTATCACTGATCTACTCGCAGCTAAAATTGTTAGCCGCCTAGGCACGAGTGGTTCTCAGCGCCAAATAAACGGTTTTAAGTATGGTTTACTGTTTACCCTGCTGTTAGTAGCAATCTCATCTCAGAACGTCATTCCTGTTCATATCGCGTTTATCCCGCTACTTGTTCCGCCTCTACTTGGTGTAATGAATAAATTGAAATTAGACCGTCGTGCAGTCGCTTGCGTTATAACATTTGGTTTAACGGCAACCTATATGTTCTTGCCTATTGGTTTTGGCGGTATTTTCTTACACAATATCCTGCTTAAAAATCTAAATGATAACGGCGCAAATGTAGTTGCAGAGCAGTTACCAACCGCAATGGCGCTACCAGTGTTAGGTATGGTTATAGGTCTTATTACAGCAGTGCTATTTAGCTACCGTAAACCACGCGAATATTTTGTTGAAAGTGAGTTAACAACGAAAGAAGTACAAAAAGTTGAATTTAATCCTCGCCATATTATCGTGGCGATGGTTGCTGTTGTTGCAGCCCTAAGCTTACAGTTAACCTATAATTCAATCATTCTAGGTGCACTGACTGGTTTCATTATCTTTACGCTAGGTGGGGTGATCAAATTCCACGAAACGCAAGATATCTTTACTCGTGGTGTGCATATGATGGCGATGATTGGCTTTATCATGATTGCGGCATCCGGTTTTTCTGAAGTAATGAAAGCAACCAGCGGTGTTGAATCGTTAGTCAGTTCAATTGGCGGAGTGATAGGTGACAACAAAAATTTAGCAGCATTACTCATGCTAATCACTGGTTTACTGGTGACGATGGGTATTGGTTCGTCTTTTTCAACGATCCCAATTCTTGCAACTATCTACGTACCACTTGCTTTACAGTTTGGTTTCTCACCTCTTGCAACAGCATCACTTGTTGGTACTGCTGCAGCGTTGGGTGATGCAGGCTCTCCGGCATCAGATTCAACATTAGGTCCGACATCTGGCCTAAACGTTGATGGCCAACACGATCATATTCGTGATTCCGTAATTCCAACGTTCATCCACTATAATATTCCACTTATTATCTTTGGTTGGATCGCTGCAGTTACACTGTAGAACTTTAAATAAGTAAAAATTAAATTACAGATATAGAAAAGGGAAGCAATTGCTTCCCTTTTTCGTATGCTAATTATGTTGATAAACGATTTTAACGTTTACCACGTACACATAGTTAGATAATGATTTAGCTTACGCTTTCGCTTTTGCAGCAGCTGCAGCGATTAATGGCTGTAATTCACCGTGTTGGAACATTTCCATGATGATGTCACAACCGCCAACAAGCTCGCCATCAATCCATAATTGTGGGAATGTAGGCCAGTTCGCGTATTTAGGTAGTTCAGCGCGAATATCTGGGTTTTGTAGAATATCAACGTAAGCAAATTGCTCACCACAATTGATTACTGCTTGTGATGCTTGTGAAGAAAAACCACAGCTCGGTAGTTTTGGCGATCCTTTCATGTATAGGATGATTGAGTTCTCAGCAAGTTGCTGTTTAATTTTATCTAAAGTTTCCATTGTGTCCTCACAAATCTTAGCGTTTACATCTACTGTAGTTATGATTTTTTAAACTCTAACCATAGAATGCATTAATAAATACAAATTTAGTGAGCCATTTTATGCTAATTATAGCTTGGTTAACACCGTTAATTTGTAGGGTTATTTTGTTTTATATTTAGTCTAATTGTTAAAATTTCACTTCACTGGTTACAATTTATTAATTGAACAGTACAATTGCGCGCAAATGCTTGAATATATTCAACGCTAGCGGTAGTATTCTTGCAATAATTAAATCAATAATGAGCAATGGATAGCTTTTAGCTATCAATACATAAGGAAATACCTATGAGTATTACACTACCAGCTTTACCGTACGCACAAGATGCACTTGAACCACATATCTCAGCTGAGACTCTTTCTTTCCACTACGGCAAACACCACAATACTTATGTGGTTAAGCTTAACGGTCTAATCGAAGGTACACCTTTTGCTGAAAAAACATTAGAAGAAATCGTTAAATCTTCTGAAGGTCCAGTATTCAACAACGCTGCACAAGTATGGAACCACACGTTCTACTGGAACAGTCTGACTCCAGCGGCAAAAGGCCAGCCAGAAGGCGCTTTAGCTGACGCTATCAACGCTAAATTCGGTTCTTTTGAAGCGTTCCAAGCAGCATTCAATGACAAAGCTGTAAACAACTTCGGCTCAAGCTGGACTTGGTTAGTTAAAAATGCTGAAGGCGAACTAGAAATCGTTAATACGTCTAACGCTGGTACGCCGATCACAGCAGCTGGTGTTACACCGCTAATCACAGTTGATCTATGGGAACATGCTTACTATATCGATTACCGTAACCTACGCCCTAGCTACCTTGCTGGTTTCTGGGCACTAGCTAACTGGGATTTCGCTGCCGCGAACTTCGCTGCTTAATCGTCTTTTAGACTCAGGTTAGCTTTACGCTAGATAATAAAAACCGATAGCTTGTGCTATCGGTTTTTTTGTATTGAGCTAGTATTACTTATACTAAATTGTTATTCTTTATCTCATTAGAATGATGACAAGGATGTTATTGCTTATTTTTCAAGACCGAGGTCGATATGAATTTTAGTAATACATTTAAAGCAATATTAACATTGTCTATCCCAACAACATTAATGTTCACTGTTCTCTACTTATCAATCAACTGAGCGCTCGACTTCTCGAGACCCCCAGCTAAGTCTCTGACAATCAGCTAATTTGTTGTCTACCAAGTAATGAATGGGACAAGGTCGTTCCATCTACATATTCTAATTCACCACCAACGGGTACACCATGGGCAATACGGCTCGCTTTCACACCGTACTCTTGTGCAATTTCAGCAATGTAATACGCTGTAGCCTCACCTTCTACGGTTGGATTGGTTGCGAGAATAAGTTCATCGTAACGTCCAGATGCTAATAGATCCGCTAATTTATCTAAACCAATTTCATCAGGTCCGATGCCATCTAATGGTGATAAGTGACCCATCAATACAAAATACTGACCACTAAATTGATTGGTTTGTTCAATTGCCGCCACATCAGCAGGCCCTTCAACAACACACAATATTTTTTCAGCTTGACGCTTAGGGTTAGCACATATTGCACAAATATCTAATTCAGTCAGGGTATTACATTGTTGACAGTGACCAATTTTAGTCATCGCCTTTTCTAAAGAATGCGCCAACGAAACAGCAGCATCACGCTTACGCTCTAATATGTGAAATGCAATACGTTGTGCTGACTTAGGTCCTACACCCGGTAAAATCTGTAGATCATTAATTAATTGATCTAGCAAAGGACTGAACTTCATTTATAACTCCAAAAAGAAACCCTGCTCTCACTAGGTTTCGCATCTATATTGATCGCAATACTACATCAAATCAGCTATTTTGGCATATGTTTTCGTCCCTGTATTTAGACCGCTGAAGTTTTAATTTACAGACTGGTTAATGCGCAGTTTTAAACCATTCGCAACCTTGCACAATAATGTGGATGATTATCAGCATAAAACCTTGACCTAGCAGCCAGACTCAAGGTAGATTTTAGTCACTACATATATATAAAAAATCAATAATTTCAAAGTAATAAACGTAATTATCATGACACCCTGACATTATCCAATGTCCTTCTGAACATTTGGCTAATTGACCGGTATTTTCACCAATTATATTATGACAAAAATGATAAAATTAACTGAAGAAAGTGCACATACTTGTTGGGAATTTTTCCAAAAACATCGCTGGGTGGCTGCTGAGTTTACCTTATCTCCCATTCTCGACTCCTGGAAACGCTGTGTCCGCCAGACTTCTCCTTATGAATGGCATAAACCCAACGTTGCTTCGGGTAGTACGCTAAGTTCATTCATTCGTCGCAGTGCTGAAATTATTGCTATCGCAGAAACCGTACTCGAAGACATCTACCAAATGATAGATCATCGAACCTGCGCGATGCTCGTTACTGATGCGACTGGCTGTACCCTGTCTATTTTGGGCAATGACAAGATAATTGCTGATTTCAATGATCTCGGGTTTAAAAAAGGCGCCTTCTGGAGCGAAGGTCGAGTTGGCACTAACGCAGTCAGTCTGAGCCTACATACTCATGAACCAGCAAGTATTTTTGCCGCTCAACACTTTAATCAGCATCTTCATAAATACTGCAGCCATGCGGCGCCTGTTTTTAATTCCGAGGGACGGCTAACCGCCTGCTTGTTACTTATCACTCATGTCGATAACTACCAGCGTTGCGATGCAGCCCTAATCACTTCTTGTGCAAAAGAAACCAGTAGTTTATTACAGCTGGAGAATAATTTATCCGATGCTAACACGCTATTAGGCCAGCGAAATGCAGTGCTAGAATGTATGGATGACGGCATCATAGCCTGGGATAAAGATCAACGCATCACCTTGATAAACAACCAAGCCGCGAGCACCTTCAATCTCGAAAAAGATCATGTTATCGGCCTTCAACTTGAAAAATTAATCTTGCTACCACCGATAATTAAATCGGGTATTCAAGCAAGTAAAAAACTATCCCACTTAGAGATCACCTTTGAATCTCAGGGTAAGTTTATCGAAGCATTAGTGACATTAAGGCCGCTACACGACGGGAGCTTTTTACTGTTCTTGCATCCGTTGGAAACCATGCGACGCTTTGCGCAACGGCATATTTGTGGCAATGCCGAACTCAGCTTTAATTCCTTGGTCACGCATTCTCCAAAAATGAAAAAAATTAAGACTATCGCTAAACGAGCAGCTAAAACCAATGAACCGATCTTATTGAAAGGTGAAGAAGGGGTGGGAAAAAATAAGATCGCGCAGGCAATACACCATCTAAGTGATAAAAATAAAGGCCCTTTTATCACGCTCAACTGCAAGAGTATTACACCGGAAAATATGCTCAAAGAACTACTCGGTAGTGACGACGGTGAAGGTCAAGCATCAAAATTTGAATTGGCTAACGGTGGGACTATCTACTTAGAGCAAATTGAGTTTTTATGTACCGAAATGCAATCGGCACTGCTCCAAATACTGAAAACCAACCTGCTCATGCGTACTAATAGTAATCGTATGATACCGATGAATTTTCAATTAATCTCCTGTACCAGCGCCGACTTAGAGCAGTATATAAAACAGGATTCATTTCGACGTCAGTTGTATTACGCGATCAGTGCAGTAGAACTCGATATACCACCACTACGACAGCGTAAAGAGGATATCATTGAACTGATCCAGCGACAGCTAAGACGACTTGAGAAGCGCTACAATACCCATATCTCTATTAAAGACGATGCTCTTGACGTGCTATATCGTTATTCTTGGCCAGGTAATATTTCAGAACTACAGAATAAGGTAGAAAAGATCGTGCTTAATCGCAATGACGATACCATCACTATCGACGATCTGCCAAATCAGTTTTTATCTAGCCCTATCGAAAAAGATATGTACGGTACACCTTATGTCCAAAGTCTTGAAGCAATGGAAAAACAAGCAATCGAAAAAGCGTGGCAAGTGTTTGATGGTCGTATTCATGATATTGCGGCAGCACTGCAAATCAGCCGAACGACACTGTGGCGTAAAATCAAAAAATATGATATTAATCCGAGTGTTAGTGTAGATAAAGTGCATAACTAACCATTAAAAAAGGCATGAAATAAAATCTCATGCCTTTAAATACTAAACTAATTCAATCAATCTAAGCGGGTTGAGCCTGTAGATTCTCACATGAATCATGAAAATTAACTTGCCTAATTTTGGATTTCAACGCCGGGATCATACTTGAACTCGCACTCAGTTTAGTTAGCCCTAAACTAAGCAGTAATTCAGTCATATCACTATCTCCCGCCATTTCACCACACATACCAACCGGTATATTTGCTTTAATAGCAGCATTGCAAGTCATCGCGATAGCTTTAATAATAGCAGGTTGTTTGTAGTCAACCAAATCAGCAACTGTTGGATTTCCTCGATCTGCGGCCATCACGTACTGGGTCAGATCATTGGTGCCAATAGAAAAGAAATCAGCTTCCTGCGCTAATGCATCTGCATTAAATACTGCAGCAGGCACTTCAATCATAATACCGACTGCCAACGGATATTCCTTTTCAGGCAGGTTAAGCTCTTCACGGTAGCTAGAGATAAGATTTTTTACCGCCACAAGTTCAGACAACTGAGCAATCATAGGAATCATTAACTGAATATTAGGGTACTCTGCAGCAGCTCTTAATACGGCTTTAAGCTGATCTTTAAACAAGATATTATCAGCAAGGCATAAGCGTACGCCGCGTAATCCAAGGAAAGGATTATCTTCCTTATTCATTGGATACGCCTGCAACGGTTTATCACCACCAATATCAAGACTGCGAATGGTTAACGGTCGGTCGCCAAGCGCAGCAGCGATATCACGATAAACAATATATTGTTGCTGCTCTGAAGGTAACTCCGCATGGGACTGGAATAAAAACTCCGTTCGCAACAGACCTACACCTTCAGCACCCGCATCAAGCGCCGCAGAAACATCCTCTAAGCCACCAATGTTTGCCATGACATTAAATCTAAAACCATCGGTCGTGATCGCAGGTTGTTGCGCAGCCAATAATTGATTATTAGCCTGTGCAAGCCAAGTTTTACGATGTTCATCGAGTTCCTGTTGTTTACTTTCGGTTGGCGTCAACCATAATAAACCACTAAAACCATCAACCGTCACCATCTGACCCGGTTCAACAAGTTCCAGACAGTTTTCAACCCGAATAATGGCTGGAATACCCATTGCCCTCGCAAGGATCGCACTATGTGATGTTTTACCTCCGCCACTTAGGCAGATAGCCAATACCTTCTCAGGATCGAGTTGTGCAGTATCCGATGGTAATAAATCTTTTGCCAGCAACACTGATGGCTGAGTAAGTTCAATTCGGCTTCCCAGACCATCACCACATAATTGCAACATCACTTGTCGAGCAATATCCATTACATCGGCTTCACGCTCTCGCATATAAGTACTTTCTAAAGCACGATATTGCGCAGCCATAAGCGTTGTTATATCTAACCAAGCTTGCTCAGCAATCATATGTTGCTCAATTCGCGATCGAACATCGGCAAGCAGCTCCGGATCCTCAAGCATCAGCATGTGGGCTTTAAATATTTCCGCATGCTCCTTGCCTAACGTTAACTCCGTATCATTGGCCTGCTGCGCGAGTTGCTCTGTCACTTGTTGGATGGCACTATCCAATCGGATATTTTCCATCTCAATCGATTCAAAGCTACGCTCGGGGATCGCGGGCATCACAGCATCAAAATGTACTACAGGTCCGGTCACAATACCGGCGCACACGGCCAGTCCATTCAACGCCCCTTCAACCTGTTCTTGTGAGGACGCAACACTTTGACTGGCTATATCAGCCATAGGCGCTACAGCCTGCTCTATGGAGTCACCAAAATGACAAGTAGTCAAGCGAATGAATTCAGCAATCGCCAGTTCAGCTTCATCACCCGATGCATACAAACAGATCTCATCACCACCCTGTATATTCAGTTTTGCAATGGCATTCAAACTCTTAGCCTTCGCCCTCTCGCCCAGTTTTGCTAGCTCAATGGTCGCATCTACAGCAGCCATCGTAG
>NZ_JASJHF010000293.1:0-10150 GCF_033791185.1 Moritella sp.
GCCTTCCTGCCCATGCTCGAGTAATAAAATCCCGATAGCACCAGAGGTGACAAGGATAAATGAGATTGCCGATACCAACGAAAAGGTGGCTTTAAAGCGATGCTCAAAAATCATTTTAAATATAATTTTTGAAGAACGGATATGCTGAATAGATTTTAGAATTCTAGCAATACGAATAATGCGAATAAGTTGCAGCTGCTGTACCATCGGGATACTAGACAATAAGTCAACCCAGCCCCACTTCATGAAATGGAGCTTACTTTCTGCTTGATAAAATCGGATAATAAAGTCCGTAAAAAAAAATAAGCAAATAGTATTGTCAACACTCGTCAATATTTCGGTCACGTTAGGTGAAAAAGTGAATATGAGTTGAAGAAAAGACGAGACCACCACATGCAGCGATAAGATCAAGATGAAGATCTGAAATGGATTTATATCACTATTAACTTTAATATGGTTTTGAATGTGAGTTTGCAATGGTACTGGCCTTAGTTTAGTCGTATCGTTAATATAAACGTTAGTTGGTAGCAAAACAAAATATTTTTATAATAGCTGAGTCGGAGGGGTACTTTTATGTTTGTTATTGTTTTTTATGTGCCACAAGTCAATGTGGAAGACGTTAAGCTAGCACTGTTTAAAGCGGGAGCGGGTACGATAGGTGATTACGATAGCTGTGCTTGGCAGTGTTTAGGTACTGGGCAGTTTAAGCCGTTACTTGGAAGCCAGCCACATATTGGCACTATCAATGAGATTGAGTTAGTTGATGAGTTTAGAGTTGAAATGGTTTGCAAGGCTGAAAATGTAAGGGCAGCAGTTAATGCGCTTATTTCTGCACACCCTTATGAAGAACCAGCTTATCATATCTTGCAAACATTCAATCTAAATAATTTGCCTTAGAAGGCGAGAGTTAGACTTTAACTTTAACTTTAACTTTAACTTTAACTGCTAACTGCGCTGACGATGTTAGAAATTGTGTTGCCACAAGTGATCGAAATTAAACTATCAGTGTCAGCTTCTGTTCCCATTTGTACTACTGAATTAGGTTTCATTACACTTTGTCGGGTGGTTTTTCCTGAAAGGTGCAATTCAGTTACTTGGGTAAGATTAATGATTTTCTCTGCATTTTCTGGTGTGACGCCAGCACCAGGCATAATACTAATTCGGTCACCAGCTTGGATGACTAATTCTCTGATTAGATCACAACCTTGTTCCGCTTTTGCCTGTTGACCAGAGGTTAAAATACGCTCGCAACCTGCGTTTATCAAGATCTCTAGCGCTTGTTTAGGATCGTTACACAGGTCGAAGGCGCGATGAAAAGTAACGCCAATGTCTCGTGATGCTGTCATTAGGCGCTTTAATGCGCTTTCATCTATATTGCCTTCAGGTGTTAAAGCGCCGATAACCACACCTTGTATACCCAGTAGTTTCATGAATTTTATATCTGAAACCATGATATCAACTTCTTGCTCACTGTAGATAAAATCACCAGCGCGAGGGCGAATTATGGCGTAAAGAGGGATGGTTGCCAGATCAAGAGATTTTTGTACGAACCCCGCGTTGGCTGTTAACCCGCCTAAAGCTAAAGCTGAGCACAACTCGATACGATCAGCGCCAGCTTGTTGAGCCGTTTCAAGTGATTCTATATTATCGACACATACCTCAATCGTAACTGTCATAGGTTTCTCTTTCATCAAAAATAGTAGCGTAAGGATAGGCAGTTTTAGATTATATGAAAGAATAAAAAGCGACTAAGGTCACCTAGATCAATGATTATGGTAAAAAACTATAATCTGTTGTTAGCGAGTCCGCTTTTCTGCTCAGAGGGCAGTACCGTTTTGTGGTCTAAAGTCGAATCGCTATTTTTAGCTGAGAGCTTGATTAGAGCCACTTCTTGTGAAATATTAGGGAGATATGATTCCTTCCTTAATTGAATGTGATAATTGTGTTAAACTGAATAACGGAATAAAGCTTTATAGTGAATAGTGGACAAATTATGCAAGATGCGGGTGCGTTATTACGCATTGCTTATGAGGCTATGAAAGAATTAGAGATCGATGTACTCGAAGTTCTTTCTCGTTGCAACATTAGCGAGGATGTGTTGAATGATAAAGATTTGCGTACGCCTAATCATGCGCAGCCACATTTCTGGCAGGTGCTAGAAGACATATCACAAGACCCTAATATCGGTATTTCGCTTGGCGAGAGAATGCCGGTTTTTACAGGTCAAGTTTTACAGTATCTTTTCCTGAGTAGCCCTACATTTGGGAGCGGCTGGGAACGTGCCACAAAATATATTCGATTAATTAGTGATGCCGCCAGTGTCTCCATTAGCACTGATGCTAATGTTGCTCGATTGTCAGTAAATTTAGATGGTGTTACTGAAGATGCTAACCGCCATTTAAATGATAGCTTGGTGATCGGCGCATTTAAATTTTGTCAGTATGTAACTGAAGGTGAATTTAAGGCAACTAAAATAGCGTTTGCTCACCCTAGTCCGAAAGATATAACGGCTTATAGCAATGCATTTACATGTCCGATTGAATTTTCTGCCGCGGATAATTACATTTATTTTGATGCTAACTTACTTGAGCGTCCTTCATCTCATGCTGAACCTGAATTATTCGCCTTACATGATCAACTTGCCAGCCGTAAAGTAGCTAAGTTAGAGCTGCAAGATTTAGTTTATAAAGTGCGGACCGTTATTGCCCAACAACTCGAATCAGGAGTGGTGACATTAGAAAGTATTGCTACTGAGCTTGATATGAAGCCGCGTATGTTAAGAGCTAAATTAGCGGAAATTGATTATAATTTTAATCAAATCTTAGCGGATTTTCGTTGTGAGCTGTCTAAAAAATTATTGGCGAATACCAATGAATCAATAGATCAGATTGTATATCTCACTGGATTTTCAGAGCCAAGTACTTTTTATCGTGCGTTTAAACGTTGGATGCAGGTGACACCGATCGAGTATCGTCGTAGTAGGTTAGCGAGTTGTAAAACCAAAGGTTAGTACACCGATTTTAGTCGGGTTGTTTCACTGATTTTAAGATGAGCAATAGCTGCTATCATTTATCAAGCAGCTATTTTCAATACCGGAATTCTTAGCTCTAGCGCTAATCGTCGCTACGCGCCCAGTAATGATTGTCCACAAATTCGAAGCGTATTACCGGTCACTCCAGCCGCTTGCGGTTGCGCAAAAAATGCAATGGCCTCGGCAACATCAATTGGTTTACCGCCTTGTTTTAATGAATTCATGCGGCGACCCGCTTCACGAACGATAAAGGGGACTGCTGCGGTCATTTTTGTTTCGATAAAACCGGGGGCAACAGCATTGATGGTTATATGCTTGTTAGCCAGTGGTTTTTGCATTGCATCTACATAGCCGATAACGGCCGCTTTAGACGTTGCATAATTAGTCTGTCCAAAGTTACCCGCAATACCACTCATCGAAGACACGCAAATAATGCGACCATACTGGTTTAGTAGATCTTCATCTAACAGCTGGTGATTAATTCTTTCCATTGCTGACAAATTAATATCCATCAGCACATCCCAATGATTATTGGTCATACGAGCCAGGGTTTTATCTTTGGTGACCCCTGCGTTATGTACGATAATATCAAGTGAGCGCCCGCGTACAAAGTCCGCAATTTTAGCGGGTGTATCCTTAGCGGTAATATCTGCAACGATGGCAGACCCTTTTAAGCGATGGGCGATGTTATCGAGATCTTGCTTGAATGCTGGGATATCTAAACAAATCACATGGGCACCATCACGAGCCAGTGTTTCGGCAATCGCAGCGCCAATCCCCCGAGAAGCACCAGTAACAAGAGCTGTTTTTCCTTGTAATGGTTTTACTAGATTAATCGTCTCTGGTAATACCCCTGGTTTAACCTTAATAACTTGTGCCGATATATACGCAGATTTGGCCGAAGTAAGAAAACGGAGTGGGGCATTGAGCAAAGGTTCACTCCCAGCTTGCACGTACATTAGTTGGCAGGTACTGCCATTTTTGCCTATTTCTTTCGCTAAACTACGACAAAACCCCTCCAAAGAGCGTTGTGCCGTTGCGTAACTCACCTCTTCAAGGTGTTCACTGGGACGACCTAAAATGATAATTCGACTACATGCGGATAATTGTTTGATCACAGGTTGAAAAAATCGGTGTAAAGCACTGAGTTGTTGACTGGTTTTAATACCTGATGCGTCAAAGATTATACCGTTGAATTTATCCGCTTTGCTTATTGCTGCTAAGCTAATCGGTGTTGCGTTGAGTGCGCTATGATTGAACTGCTCATTGAGGTCGGCCAACTCTTTGGTGTTATGCGGATATGCTATAGCGAGATCGGCATCCTTAAATGTTTCAATGATAGGCTTAATCAACTCACTATCAGTGGCCGCGCCGATAAGTAAACGCCCTGAGATCAAATCTGAACCTTGAGAGAAACGGGTTAGCTTAACTGGCTGCGGTAGTTTTAGCGTTTTGAATAAACCTGATGTCCACTTACCATTGGCGAGTTTTGCATATGTATCCGTCATTAGTTAATCCTTGTTGTTGTAGACTGCCTTGATATGTTAATTGAGCTAGTGCCAAAAATCACCCTATTGCTATGACTTATTTGCCAAAGCTTGATAATAAATAGACCAGTCCAATACATCGTAAACCGTTATAGTATAACTAAATAATAGCTAAATTCTGATTTTTCATCTCTTACTATGGAATACGTTACAGCTGTCGTGCGATGAATAAATAATCAGATTAGAGTTTTTATTTTAAATTTGTATCAACAATGTTACATTATTGTATCTTAAGTCTAATGTGCTGCGGGCATATATAAGTCATTTAAATTAAAGGAATAAACCATGACAGGTCAAACAGTAAGAAGAGTTGCAATTATCGGCGGTAACCGTATCCCGTTTGCACGTTCAAATACAGCCTATTCGAAACTAAGTAATCAAGACATGCTTACCGAAAGTATCCGTGGTTTAGTGGTTAAATATAATTTACGTGGCGAGCAGCTTGGTGAAGTTGTTGCTGGTGCGGTAATCAAACATTCTCGTGATTTCAACTTAACCCGTGAAGCGGTATTAAGTTCAGGTCTTGCAGCTGAAACTCCTTGTTACGATATTCAACAAGCCTGTGGTACTGGTCTTGCGGCAGCAATTCAAGTGGCGAACAAAATTGCACTTGGTCAAATCGAAGTCGGTATTGCTGGTGGTTCTGATACCACTTCTGATGCGCCGATTGCGGTAAGTGAAGGTATGCGTAGTGTTCTATTGGAATTGAATCGCGCTAAAACAGGTAAGCAACGTTTGCGTGCACTGTCTCGTTTACGTCCCAAGCACTTTATTCCGTTAACACCAGCAAACAAAGAGCCTAGAACTAAAATGGCGATGGGCGATCACTGTCAAGTAACAGCGAAAGCGTGGAACATTTCACGCGAAGCACAAGATCAACTGGCCTGCGCCAGTCATCAAAAATTAGCCGCAGCATATGAAGACGGTTTTTTCGATACTCTGGTTTCACCTATGGCAGGTCTAAAGCAAGATAATGTACTGCGTGCTGATACCACAGTTGAAAAATTAGCTAAATTAAAGCCTTGCTTTGATAAAGTAAATGGCACGATGACCGCTGGTAACAGTACTAACCTGACTGATGGTGCATCAGCGGTATTGTTGGCAAGTGAAGAATGGGCTGCAGAACACAATTTACCTGTGCAAGCTTACTTAACATTTGGCGAAACCGCTGCCGTTGATTTTGTTGATAAAAAAGAAGGTCTGTTAATGGCGCCTGCCTATGCTGTGCCGAAAATGCTTAAACGTGCTGGTCTTACGTTACAAGATTTTGACTTCTATGAAATTCATGAAGCGTTTGCAGCACAAGTATTAGCAACGCTCGCGGCTTGGGAAGATGAAAAATTCTGTAAAGAGAAATTAGGTCTGGATGCACCGCTTGGTTCGATTGATTTAACTAAGTTAAACGTCAAAGGCAGTAGTTTAGCGACCGGTCACCCATTTGCCGCTACTGGTGGCCGTGTTATTGCCACATTAGCACAACTACTTGATCAGAAAGGTTCAGGTCGTGGTTTAATCTCGATTTGTGCGGCTGGTGGCCAAGGTATCACGGCTATTCTAGAAAAATAAATACTTTGTAAACAAAAACGCCGATACTGCAGAGTATCGGCGTTTTTTTCATCAGTAATTAAGTCGCGGTAAGTATCATGGCATGATTGCAATCTCTCATTGTACTAGAGTACCGCTCCCCCAATAAGAAACCCAAGTGTCACAGATGTAGAGACAGTGGCAACACCAGGTATGAAGAAAGGGTGATTAAATACTAAATTACCAATGCGAGTTGAACCTGTGTCATCCATCTCTACAGCAGCGAGTAATGTTGGGTAAGTTGGCAAGACAAACAGCGCACTTACAGCAGAAAATGAAGCTATTGCCGTTATAGGAGCTACGCCAATGGCTAACGCGGCTGGCATCAAGGCTGTTGTTGTTGCACCTTGTGAGTAGAGTAGTGTAGAGGCGAAGAATAAGGTTACTGCAAGCATCCAAGGGTATTGATTAAGAATGTCCGCAGAAAAGGTTTTTATTTCTTCAATATGGCTAGAGACGAAAGTATCACCAAGCCAGGCTACCCCGAGTACACAGATGCAGGCGCTCATGCCTGATTTGAACGTTGCGGCATTGGATATCTGTGATGCATCAATCTTAGTGAATGTTACAATCGCGGTAGCGGCTGAGAGCATAAATACCATAATGGCATCATTACGGCCTAAGGTTGGGTTTTCAATGATATTGACTGCGTCTGAAATCAGAGTTGAATAGATGATCACCCCTACGATTGCAGTTACAAAAATACCGGTTGCTAACTTAGCACTAGGCAATATCTCTCTTTGTGATTGTCCTTTAAATTTGACCAAGCCTTTCGCTAATCTATCTTGATAGATAGGGTCATCTTTTAGCTCGCAGCCTAAAACGTTAGCCACGAATGCGCCGACCATGCAAGCTGTGAATGTTGACGGGATACAGATAGCTAATAGTGTTAAATAACCCACACCAAGCGGCTCTAAAATGCCAGAAAAGAAGACTACAGCTGCAGATATGGGTGAGGCGGTGATCGCAATTTGTGACGCGATCACCGAGATGCTTAAAGGTCTTGATGGGCGAATTCCTTGTTCTTTCGCTACCTCGGCAATAACAGGTAATGTTGAAAAAGCAGTGTGACCAGTGCCTGCAAGCACGGTCATAAAGTAGGTGACCATTGGGGCATAAAAGGTGATTCTTTTTGGGTGTTTACGCAGAAAACCTTCAGATAGCTCCACTAGCCAATCTAATCCACCTGCAACTTGCATCGCAGCAATTGCAGCAATCACGGACATGATGATTAATATGACATCGATGGGAATATTTCCCGTGTCTACACCCATAAATAAAGTCAGTACTAATACCCCCGCACCACCAGCAAGACCAATGCCAATACCGCCGATACGAGCGCCAAGATAGATAAAAGCAAGCACAACAAGAAATTCCACAAAAAACATACACGACCTTAATTTAAACGAAATGTGGCGATAAAAGCTGCTTAGGATGGTAATGATGGGGTTGATCGGCTGTCTAAGTGCTTTGGCGAGATGATTTAACGCCGTTATCGCTTGAGCGCGAGAGGATAACACACTATTTATTAAATCTGTGATGTCGTTCACATATGGCTGTTATCTATCCAGAAGACTCATACTGGCAGAAACAGAAAAGACCTCGATTAAAAGGATTGAGTGAGAGGGTTGAGGCAATTATAAAAAAACAGCACCGAGGTGCTGTTTTAATTGAAGCTTTAAATAAGCGTTAAAAGGTTAGTCTTCGTATGCTTCGTTATGTACGCCAGCTGCACGACCTGATGGATCGGCATTGTTTTGGAAACTTTCATCCCAAGCTAATGCTTCTACAGTTGAGCACGCGACTGACTTACCAAACGGTACACATTTAGCCGCTGAGTCACCCGGGAAGTGGCCTTCAAAGATTGCACGGTAGAAGTAACCTTCTTTGGTATCCGGAGTATTGATCGGGAACTTAAATGCAGCGCTTGCTAACATTTGATCTGTTACCGCTTCAGCAACGTGAACTTTAAGCTGATCAATCCAAGAATAACCTACGCCATCAGAGAACTGTTCTTTTTGACGCCAAACAATTTCTTCTGGTAATAGATCTTCAAATGCTTCGCGGATGATATTTTTCTCTATGCGATCGCCGGTGATCATTTTTAGTTCAGGGTTTAGGCGCATTGACGCATCCACAAACTCTTTATCTAAGAAAGGTACACGTGCTTCGATACCCCAAGCTGCCATCGATTTGTTCGCTCGTAAGCAATCAAACATATGCAGTTTAGATACTTTACGTACTGTTTCTTCATGGAATTCTTGCGCATTTGGCGCTTTGTGGAAATACAAGTAACCGCCAAACAATTCATCCGCACCCTCACCAGAAAGGACCATCTTGATGCCCATGGCTTTAATCTTACGCGCCATTAAGTACATAGGTGTTGATGCACGAATAGTTGTTACATCGTATGTTTCAATGTGGTAAATCACATCACGTAATGCATCTATGCCTTCCTGAACAGAAAACTCAATGGAGTGATGGATGGTACCTAAATGGTCTGCAACTTTTTGTGCAGCGGCTAAATCTGGTGAACCATTCAAGCCCACAGAAAAAGAATGCAGTTGCGGCCACCATGCTTCAGTTTTGCCTCCATCTTCAATTCGACGTTTGGCATATAGCTGAGTGATTGCCGAGATAACCGATGAATCTAAACCGCCTGACAGTAATACACCATAAGGTACATCACACATTAATTGGCGTTTAACGGCATCTTCTAAACCTTGTTTAACGACTTCTTTATCACCGCCGTTTTGCGCTACGGCGTCAAAGTTTTCCCAATCACGTTGGTAATACTGCGTAACTTTGCCATCTTTACTCCATAAATAATGGCCAGCTGGGAATTCTTCGATTTGTGTACACACAGGCACTAATGCTTTCATTTCAGATGCAACATAGAAATTGCCGTGTTCGTCATAGCCTGTGTATAGCGGGATAATACCGATATGATCACGACCAATAAGGTAAGCGTCTTCTTCTTCGTCATATAATGCGAAGGCAAATATACCATTCAGGTCGTCCAGAAACTGTGTGCCTTTTTCTTTATATAGAGCAAGGATCACTTCACAGTCTGACTCTGTCTGAAACTCAAAATCTACATTGAGTGTATTCTTTAAATCTTTATGGTTATAAATTTCACCATTAACAGCAAGTACGTGCGTCTTTTCTTCATTGTATAGCGGTTGTGCACCATTATTAACATCAACAATAGCGAGGCGTTCATGAACTAAAATAGCATTATCATTAGTATAGATACCGGACCAATCGGGGCCACGGTGACGTAACAACTTTGATAGCTCTAGTGCTTGTTCGCGAAGAGGTTTAATGTCTGACTTGATGTCTAGAATTCCGAATATTGAGCACATAGCTAATTCCTTCCAATGCTGTGTTTGCAGCTAACTTTCTAAATAGTGTGTCTAATTTGCCACATTGTAATTTTAATGCAATTAAAAATGACAAAACTTTTATAAAAGTCTTATTTCAATGTGGATTCGACAATTAACTGGTGTTAAAAATGAGGATTCACTAATCCAGTGTGTGGTGATGGACTAATGTGGAACTTAATGAGTAAAGTCAGCACGATTGAATCCATTCAACGCAATGTGGTACTAAGTAAATAATTTAAAACATTAATAGTCCACATAAGTTAAATTTATCATGATAAATAACTATAGCTCAATGGTATTTTGGCATTAGGATTAAATATATTTAAAATTAATGGGTTAATTGGCTATTTCAACAATAAATTAGTATTGCTGGGGCTGAATAAATTAACAACCTTAGCAAGGGGGTTATTAAAACGCTTTAAATTGTGTGGTAAACATAAAAAATAGTTGGATTCCAAGGCATAACTGCATAAACTAATTGGCTTGTTGTTTTGTAATATTTTTGTAATTTAAACAGGTTTGATAAAATTTTATGTCTGATAAATATAAACCGTACGACCTTTCTTTCAAAAAAACGTTTTTACTACCTAAGTTTTGGCCCG
>NZ_JASJHF010000294.1:0-2520 GCF_033791185.1 Moritella sp.
GAATTGAACTGGCACGCCTATTAAGCGAGGGATTTTAAATCCCTTGTGTCTACCGATTTCACCACTCGGGCAATTTCTTTCTCATTTTATCTGAGCTGCTTTATTAAACCGCTGTAGACTCTATGTGCTGACGCATTCTACAGACCTAAAAAATAGAGTCAACACCCTTTTAGCAGCAACGAACAAAACGCTCAAGTTTCAACCTAAGCCGTTTGTTTTTTAGCTAAAAGGGGGTGAATATCACCGTCATGCGACATACTCTACAAACAACTAAGGTACTTGCTAGCAATGATGTCTTAATCTTCGCTGGTTAACTCGCCCCACGCCGCAGAAAAGTACTGCACCATAGAAACCACCGTTAACACCATCGCGGCATAAAAAACTAAATACGCAAGGTAGACCATCCAAGGACCTTGTTGCCAAATAAAGCCGCCTAGCGCCATCATTTGGAAACTGGTTTTCCACTTACCTGCGTTACCAACGGCAACATTAGCACGTTTACCAAGGTCTGCCATCCATTCACGTAATCCTGAAATCGCCAGTTCGCGAGCAACCATAATAAGTGCAGGGATCATGATCCATAATGCACTGTGTTCGCCGACGGTTGCTGCGATGCGCTCATGATCACTAGCAACCATTACTAATGCTGTGATCACCATGATTTTATCTGCCACAGGGTCAAGGAATGCGCCAAGCTTACTTGATACATTCCAACGTCTTGCTAAATAACCATCAAGATAATCAGTTGCACCCGCAATAAAAAAGATCCAGGTTGCAATATAAAACGAATTTTCAATCGGTAAATAAAACGCGAGAACAAAAAAAGGGATTAAAATCACGCGAAACAAAGTTAAAATATTGGGTATGTTTTTCATTATTCTCATGCTTTTGAAATTGAAACCCCTATATAGTCCTATATCTTGCTTATTGATGCAATGAATCATAAATTTTTTCTGCCAAATCAATACTTATACCGGGTACTTTTGCAATTTCTTCCCTACTTGCACGACCCAGTTGCTGTAATCCACCCATAAACTTCAATAATACTTGGCGACGCTTTGGCCCGACCCCTGGGATATTTTCTAAAGAGCTGGTGCGTTTGACTTTATTACGGCGAGCACGATGCCCAGTAATAGCAAAGCGATGGGATTCATCACGAATATGCTGCACCAGATGTAACGCAGCTGAATCACTCGGTAAATAGAACTCGGTATCGGCGACATTATCTAACGCTCCCGACAAAATTAATGTTTCTAAACCCGCTTTACGCGTCACACCTTTAGCAATACCTATAATTTGGGGCCGTTTGACGGCAAAGTTATCCGCGTACTGCGTGAGCACTTGCTCCGCTTGTGTCATTTGCCCTTTACCGCCGTCAATAAATAAGATGTCGGGTATCTTTTCAACTTCAGTGACTTTCTTAAAGCGGCGCTCTAATACTTGTGCCATCGCAGCATAGTCATCCCCGCCAGTAATACCACTGATGTTAAAATGTCGATAATCGGCTTTATTGGGCCCGTCACGATTAAATACCACGCAAGATGCCACGGTCTGCTCACCTCCCGTATGACTAATATCAAAACATTCCATACGCTGGATCTTGCCATCAAAACTCAGGACTTTCTCTAATTCTTTAAAGCGATTTAGCACGGTACTCTTGGTTGCTAGCTTAGTGGTTAAAGCCGTTTCAGCGTTAGTAAGCGCCAACCTTAAAAACTTAGCCCGATCGCCACGTTTAGGATTAGTCAGCTTTATTTTACGCCCTGCCAGTTGGCTTAAACTTGCTTCGATTAATTCATGCTCTTCAGGTAGTTCGGTTAAAAGTACTTCTTTAGGGATCGCCTGCTGTGTTTCTTTATTCAGATAATACTGCAGTAAGAATGCTTGAATAACTTCACTATTATCAGTATTGGCAGGCACACTTGGAAAGTAACTGCGGCTACCAAATACTTTACCCGAACGCACAAAGAGCAAATGCACACAGGCAATACCATTTTTGAAAGCAAAGCCAATCACATCCATTTCGCCTAAATCAGACGTTACATATTGCTGCTCTTGGATCGTCCTTAATGCTTGAATTTGATCCCGATAACGCGCCGCTTCTTCAAATGCTAACCGCTGACTGGCATTCTCCATTTTAATGACTAATTGATTAATCACATCGCTATTTTTACCCTTCAAAAATAACGCAGCAAGTTCAACCTGCTGCTTATATTCTTCAGGGTTATCCATTGTGACACAAGGGCCTAAACAACGCTTGAGTTGGAATTGTAAACACGGACGAGAACGATTTTGGTAATAACTATCTTCACACTGACGCACCGGAAATAGCTTCTGCATTAAATGCAGACTTTCTCGCACTGCACTGCCACTTGGATAAGGACCAAAATATTGTCCTTTACGCTTATTTTTACTGCGAATAGAGGTTAATTGGGGATGTTTATGATCGGTTATCAGAATGTAAGGGTAAGACTTATCATCCCGCAGCGAGACATTATAACGAGGTTGGTAACGCTTGAT
>NZ_JASJHF010000295.1:0-11109 GCF_033791185.1 Moritella sp.
CCTTTATGTACTTCACTTTTTAGCCACTCAATAAAAATTTCTATTTTGGGGTTTTTCTTATTGGGTAGGGTGGCGACATAATAGCGTTGTGGACATAACAATTTTTTATCCGGAAATGGCTTGATCAATTCGCCTTTCTTAATTCGTTTGTTGACGAGACTCTCTCGGCCCATTGCCACTCCGGCATGGTTGATCGCCGCGGTAATGGCTAGGTCTGAGCGGTCAAAGCCGATACTGATGACTGAGTTTAACGAGTCAATCTTAAAATTATCAGCCCAAAATCCCCATTCGTCCATGTTCGAATCATATCCCCATGCTTGGCTATCATGCAATAAGGTACAGTGTCTCAAATTATCAATATTGCCTGTTAAATCATGCTTTTCAGCGTACGCAGGACTGCATACCGGTACAATCGTTTCTTCCATGATATCTTGACAAAATAACTTGCTCATTTTTTTTTCATCAAAATAGATCGCCACATCGATGCCATGTCCATGGAAATTGATATTTTCATTGCCCGTTAAAATGTTGAGTGAGATAGCGGGATATTGCGCTTGAAAATCTGCAATTCTCGGTACCAACCAACACTGCGCAAAAGAAGGTCGAGAATAGATAGTCAAGGCACCGGAAATTTCGTTATTTTTTACCTCAAGTATTTCCTGATTCAAGCTACTTAACGCATATTTTATGGCGATATAAATTCGCTCACCTTCACTCGTTAGCTCAATTTTGCGGTGGGAGCGTTTAAATAACAAAATATCTAATTCATTCTCCAGTGCATTCATTCGATGAGATATTGCGCTTGGGGTTATCGATAGCTCTTCGGCCGCAAGGGAAAAAGATCTGTGTCTGGCTGCCACTTCGAAGGTATGCATTTTAGATAGTTGAAAGCTATTTAATAACTTATTTTTGGAGATGACATTGTCTTGGCTGTACATAACACATGCTCTTTTAGGGACGGTTTCGACGAAATTAGGTAACAACAATAACATTCTGGTTTAAAAAAAATAACCCAAATCGAGTCAATCCACATTTTTTTGATGTATATCACCTACTTGTTTAAATCTCGCTCATGTGAAGTTGAGTATTCATCGTTTGTCAGTGAGTGATGATTCTTGTCTAATAGCCCTAAATATAACGCCACATAACAACACGAAATAAGAGGTCACAAATGGTATCGAATTTATGGGTTATCGGAACCCTTATAACCAGTATAATTTTGATTGTCATTGCCATCGTGAAGCTAAAAGTCCATCCCTTTTTAGCCTTACTTTTAGCAAGTTTTTACGTCGGCACCTTAATGGGCATGGAGCCTACCGCCATGGTAAATGCGATGGAAAGTGGTATTGGTAGCACACTTGGATTTTTGGCTGCCGTTATCGGTCTGGGTACTATCCTTGGCAAGATGATGGAGGTTTCTGGTGGTGCTGAGCGAATCGGTATTACGCTGCAAAAATGTCGCTGGTTATCACCTGAAGTCATCATGGTGTTCGTTGGCTTAGTATGCGGTATTACACTTTTTGTTGAAGTTGGGGTGGTTCTGCTGATCCCGCTGGCTTTTTCAATTGCCAAGAAAACTAATACCTCACTATTAAATCTAGCGATTCCACTTTGTACTGCATTAATGGCGGTGCATTGTATTGTACCTCCACACCCAGCCGCGCTTTATGTGACGAATGCACTCGGCGCCGATATTGGTGCGGTGATCTTCTATGGTTTGCTCATTGCTGTTGCCGCTTCGTTGATTGGTGGTCCGCTGTTCCTCAAAGTTGTTGGAGGCAACCTGCCATTCAAAAAAGTACCGGAAGAATTTTCATCACTTGAGGTACGTAAAGAAGAAGATCTACCTTCACTGGGCGCGACACTGTTTACAGTATTACTGCCTATTATTTTAATGTTAGCTAAAACAGTCGCTGAACTTAATATGACTGCAGGCTCTACGATATATACGGTATTTGAATTCCTTGGAAACCCAATCACCGCCATGTTTATCGCCGCTTTTGTCGCATACTATGTGTTAGGTATTAAGCAAAACATGGGCATGCCTGAATTACTCGAAAAAACGGAAGACTGCTTCTCTTCTATTGCTAATATCCTCCTGATTATTGGTGCTGGTGGCGCTTTCAACGGTGTACTCAAAGGCAGTGGCTTAGGCGATGTGCTTGCTCAGATCTTATCTAACCTAGATATGCATCCTATTTTGTTAGCTTGGTTGGTTGCTATTATTCTGCATGCGGCAGTGGGTTCGGCAACAGTAGCTATGATGGGAGCAACTGCTATTGTTTCTCCAATGCTTGTACTTTACCCGGATGTTAGCCCTGAAATTATCACGCTGGCAATTGGTTCCGGCGCGATTGGTTGCACCATCGTCACGGACTCTCTGTTCTGGCTCGTCAAGCAATACTCCGGTGCGACGCTAAATGAAACATTTAAATATTATACAACGGCAACCTTCATCGCATCATTCGTTGCGCTGGGTGCTACTTTCCTGCTGTCTTACATCATTTAAAATTAAGGGCAAAAAATGAACACGTTTAATACTGAAAAACTAGTGGCTGACTTTCCGCTAGTAACTAAAATGATCGCATTGGAAGAGCTAAGCTGGTTTAACCCGAATATCACGACGCTGCACGCAGGATTACCCTACGTGGGACTGGATCAAACTAATATTCAAGATGCCAGTGCACGATTAAAACGTTTTGCTCCCTATTTGGTGCAAGCATTTCCGGAAACGGCTGTGACCAATGGCATCATCGAATCTGATGTTGTTGATATTGCTGCGATGAAAGCTGCATTAGAGATCGAGTACAATACGACGATCACCGGCAGATTATTATTGAAAAAAGACAGCCACTTACCTATTGCTGGTTCAATCAAGGCCAGAGGTGGTATTTATGAAGTATTAACCCATGCCGAAAAATTGGCGATACAAGAAGGGTTACTTTCTGAATCCGATGACTACAGCAAGCTGTTTACCGATGAGTTCCGTGCTTTCTTCAGCAATTACAGCATTGCTGTTGGTTCAACGGGCAACCTGGGAATGTCAATCGGTATTATGAGTGCCAAACTGGGCTTTTCAGTTAGCGTACATATGTCCGCAGACGCGCGTCAATGGAAGAAAGACAAGCTCCGTTCACATGGTGTCAACGTTGTCGAATACCAGCAAGACTACGGCGTTGCTGTTGAACAAGGCCGAAAGGAAGCGGAGAAAGATCTAAAGTGCTTCTTCATTGATGATGAAAATTCTCAAACACTGTTCTTAGGTTACTCTGTTGCCGGTGAAAGATTGAAGGCGC
Source organism: Moritella sp. (assembly GCF_033791185.1). Lineage (GTDB taxonomy): Bacteria > Pseudomonadota > Gammaproteobacteria > Enterobacterales > Moritellaceae > Moritella. The sequence continues at coordinate 3,297 of NZ_JASJHF010000295.1, forward strand.
AGTTTGAAGACATGAATATTGTCGTTGATGAAAACCATCCGCTATTTGTTTATCTACCCTGTGGTGTTGGCGGCGGCCCTGGTGGTGTGGCTTTCGGACTCAAGATGGCTTTCGGTGATAATGTTCACTGTATATTTGCCGAGCCAACGCACTCTCCTTGTATGTTACTCGGGATCCATACGGGACTGCATGATGCCATTGCAGTACAAGATATCGGTATTGATAACGTGACTGCCGCAGATGGTCTAGCCGTTGGCCGTGCATCTGGATTTGTAGGCCGAGCAATGGAAAGATTGCTCGATGGTTATTATACCATTAGCGATCAGAGAATGTATGACCTGCTTGGGCTATTGAATAAAGTTGAAGCTATTCAACTAGAACCTTCAGCATTAGCGGGTATGTTAGGTCCCATTTTTGTTGCTGATAATGATGAATACCTTAACCGTATGGATATAAGTGAGGCTAAGTTGAAAAACGCAACGCACCTTGTATGGGCTACGGGTGGCGGCATGGTTCCAGCTCTAGAGATGGAAACATATCTGTCAAAAGCGAACAGCTAATCGAAAGTAAACGTTAATTTAACGTGCCAATAATCTGGCTGCAGCGCTGCAGCCAGACACTATCCTATTTATTTCCAAAACAAGTTAAGTTCATTTCTCTGACGCTATATTCCTCGAGCCTGCATTGCCTGGTACTTTGAAAAGTTTAATCGTGGCCTAAAACTATATTATCTTGGATTAATTTTTTAGATAGTTTTAGTAATAATTGCTGCTCGTTCGATGTTAAAGGAGAAAAATAATCAGTTGTTATTTGCTGTATGTATTTGCTAACTATCTTTTTGGTTATGTTGCCTTTTTCCGTCAAGGCTAAGTACCGAGCTTTTTTGTTTATTTCACTTTTATGCACTTCGATGAGGTTACGCTTAATACAATTATCAACTAAGCGTTTGGTGACAGAGCGTTCACGATGTAAAGTTTCAGCTAAGGTTTGTTGTGGTATTTCCCCTAAATGGCTGAGAACACGAAGTACACCAAACATCTCGAGTGTAATTTCAAATTCAGTGCTGACTTTTTGATTAATTAGGGTTCGAAATTGTTTGTAAGCTAGTCCCATCATAAACGCGGCGCTGTTATCTAATTCAGGTACACCGGTGATTTTTTTTGTCATAATAGTCTCGAGAACGTGTTAACTGATGAAGAGCGAATAGTATACTTAAAGTTACGGTTAACTCCCATGCTCGTAGATAAGTATTTTCTAATCCAAATGAAGTGTTACCCATATACAATTGGATTGGCAACATAGTGGCTAATAATGCATCGGCATGTATATCTCTAGATGGACCTTGTGATGTCGCCATCCATTTCGCGAGCACAAACACTAAGCAGCCTAACCCGAATCCATAAAAGATAATGGTCTCTTGATGACCCGCCATTAGCAGTGTAAAGATAGCAGCAAGTGCGCAACCACCAATTTGAGTGAGGAAACGCAGGTCGACAACATCTTTAAATTTATCTCGACTAAATTGTGTTGCCGCTGCAATCACTGGCACCATGCAAAAAGTGGCTGAAATTAAATCGGCAATCATCAAAAATGCCAATCCAGATCCAATCAATCCTGTGGTAACAACACGATGTTGATAAGTGACTGCCTGTGGTTTAAATACCGGTGCTTTTCTGCTTTTATTAATTGGAAATAGCATCACCATTATTTTGGCAATAACGGCGGTTATTAGCATTGATATCAATATTTCGCGCACCCGCATAGGCATATCAAAGCTATCTAATTGCGAGAAAACCACTATTAATATCCAGTTAAACGTAGGCATTATCATGCCGCCTAATTTAATCGGATTATCAGCTCTACAACGCATTTGATCGATAAAAATGAGACTTATAGTCCAAACTACAAACGGGTGTTCGTGAAATACCTGACAAACTAGCAATGCACAGGATGCGGCTATGAAGGTAGGGAAAAATATCTTAAATATCCCCTGCCATGAATAATCTTTGCCTTTAGTCATCAGGATGGTTGGGTATAGAGCCAAATATACCGCTGAATTAAGATCAAGTAGTTTTCCAGCTAGCATGCACAACGTGATGGTAAAGGTAACTCTCAACACTTCATTGGTATGCGGTTTTTTAATCAACATATTGTTACCTTTATACGACTTAGTAGATGTAGCGGAACCAAGACACTAATTTAATCCAGACGTAGCCAGCAGTGTCGATAGCGGCATTGCCGTTTTCAACTATCACGCTTGCACGTGACCCGGCGATAAGAACTGCACTTGCGTCTTCGACGTGAATTCGAGTGCGGATCTTTTGTTGTGCTCGGATCCAACGGCTGTTATTTGCAACGTCTGATAGTTGATTTACTGAGTTTGAGGAATCAAAAATAGCCCGGTCTTGATCGGTTATAGTGCCGGAAAATACTTGACCAGGAATCGCATCAAATGCCACCCATACATGAGATCCAGACTGTAAGTGAACCACCCCTTTTTCGTTAAAGTCGGCGCTAAGCCAGTTATTTTTCTCGTTAACCATAAACAATGAAACGCTGCCCTTATTCGCATAGGAGCCAGACTGTAGTTGTAAATTACTGATTGATCCTGCTGTTTTCGCAACCACATCGGTGCGGGTAAGGTCGAGTTTTGCTGTGGCTAATTTAATCTCAGCCAACTCAATCGCGGCATTTTTATTGTTACTCGATAACTCGGCTTTAATGCGTAAGATATCTGCGTTTGCTACTTCTACAGCGCTTTTAGCTATATTGGCATTCATACGCGTATCATCCACATCTTGCTTGGTGATGAGACCTTTGCTTAATAGCTTCTGGTAACGAAGGTGTTTGGTTTCAGCGTTATGTAATTCTAAATTACGTTGAATCAAGGTCTGATTTGCAGCTTGTAACTCTTGCCATTTAGCTTTATTTGACTCTTGAGCTTGATGAAGCTCTGCCTTTGCTTGATGTACCGCTAATGCATAACTCTGCTCATCAAGGCTGAATAAAATGTCGCCCGCGTTAACATGCTGACCATTTTTTACATTGACGGCGGTGATCACACCTGAAACCTCTGGCGCTATATTGGCAATGGTTTTATGCATTGTAGCCTGTGTGGTGAAGGGGGATATGTTATCTAAACTCACCAAGAAAATAGAAACAACGACAGTGATAGTGAGCACGGTATAGATAGTGACTTTATAAATTTTAGCGTTCATCTTTTGTTACCCATACAACAAAAACAAGTTGGGCCAGTATATTCCTTTTTGTTGCGTTTGCAACAAAAAATATGTATTTAACTTTAAATATTAAATTTAACAAAGAAGAAAGGGCCCCTGAGATGACGGCCATATTGGGGTAGGCGCTATAACCGTGAGAGAGGCCTCTTTCCTAGCATAAGATTATGTTTTTAACGCTAAGCATCTATACAATAAAGGTTATTTTATGTTTTTATAATATATCTTATGAGGTTCTGATGTTTGTTTTACAATCAAAATATGGTTTGTTGTTTCAACAACATGGAGATTTGCAGGAGCAAGTTAATGATTTAAAATTGCAAAATAGAAACTTGGAATTAAAAAACCAAGCACTATCCGAGCAGTTGGACAATACATTGAATGATGCCGATATAGAATTCAAACATATGCTTTTGAAATGCACGATTGAGTGTATTCACCATGTCGAAGGTGTGAGAGAGACTGTACTTTCTTCATATCAAGCTATTGAGTTAGAAAGTCAATCGAGTGAGCAGATTAAAGAGTTGCTTGATGTTTCAAGCCATTCTTTAAAACATATTGTTGCTGAAATGCAAGGTTTAACACATAAGATGGGGGGAATGACGGATAATATTTCTGGCTTGTCACAAATGGCAACGAGTATAAATACTTTTGTGTCGACGATCTCAAAGATTTCAGATCAAACTAATTTACTTGCGCTCAATGCTGCCATTGAAGCAGCTCGGGCGGGTGACGCAGGAAGAGGATTCAGTGTTGTCGCTGATGAAGTCAGGGCACTCGCTAACAATACTAATTCATCGGCAAACGAGGTGGCTGAATTGGTGAATGGCATTATCGAATCTACGTCTGAAACAGTCGGTTCGGTAAATGATATTCAAAATAGTAATAGTCAATTGTCAGGTGGTGTGGATAAACTAAATGATGATTACACTTCGATCGTTAATCGTTGCACCTCTATGAATCAAACCATTAACAATGCCTCATTACGTACTTTTATTCAGACGGTAAAATTAGATCATATTGTTTGGAAGGGGGAGGTCTATGCCGTTGCATCAGGTGTTAGTAATAAGTCCGTTGATGACTTTACCGATCATAGCATGTGCCGACTAGGTAAATGGTATCAAAGTGTCGGCGCTGAAAATTATGGTAATACCCCAGCGTTTAGAAAACTAGATGAACCGCATCGAGGAGTTCATCGAAATGGAGTTGAAGCTTTAGCTTTAATCTTTAGCGGTGAAAAGAAACGGGCTATTGAACATTTAATTGCTATGGAAGAAGCCAGCAAAATGGTGATGAAATATCTTGATGAGTTATCGCTATAACGTACCAAGTCTTATATTTGTTTTAGACCATGAGTTAGATTATTTTATTTATATACAAGCGTCAGAATAGTGCTTTAATTCCGTAGTGCCTCTTAGTATCCAGCCTTCGGTATTGGTGGCTTTAATCATTAAATAATCTAAAGACGGCGCAAACCAAAACACAGCATTATCATCCTGTAACTCGATGACTTTGATGACTTCGATATCACCAAAATAACGGCTAGATAATATCTCTTCACCGACAACGTGGTATTCAAATAACTCCATTTCATCAGTCGCTTGCCTGAGAGTGTAAAAATGTTTTTTACCCTGTTTGACATTCCCTTGCAGTTGCATGGCAATGCTATCCATGCCTTGTAGTGGGTATGTCGAACTGTGGTATCGTGTTATTTCACCATTGAGCTCGACAATCGAATCTTGTCCATCATTGGTTATATTAACGCGCATATCGCGATTTTTAAATCCCGATATAACTTGGTGAAAGTGCTCAGTTAAATAGCGTTTTTTTTGCGGTTTATAGTGGGCTATTGAGGTTTGATAAAACGTGGTATTGATACCGAGAATGCTCATGTTACTACGCGTTAAAAAAGACAGTGTATTACCTTGTTGTTTTATCTTTCGTTGTAACTCACCAGTATAAAAACCGTTTAAATATAGGTCATAAACAATGTCTTGTTCACAAGATATATGCTCACTTGCTTGAGCTGAAATATGGATGGAATCTATGACTAATATTAACAATATAATCTTTAACATAATGATTTAAAACGCTTCGTTAATGTTCAGGTAAAACTCGGTACTGTCATCGCCAACTCCAATGTCTGCACGTATGTTAACTCGATCTTTTACATTGAAGCGAAAACCAGTTCCATAACTCACTAATGTTTCTTCAAATAATCCTGAGATATCATTGGCAACAGAACCCGCTCCAGTCCAAAAAACCATGCCTACACGCCAATAAATGGGGACCCGATATTCCACTTGGCTAAATATCATTTGATTGTTTACATGCCGACCTTCTAGATAGCCGCGTAATTTATCATCGCCACCTAAGCTAGCTAATTGTACAAAGGGGCTATCATCACTATTAAACTCGCCTTCGACTTGCCATGCAAGCGTGCCGACAATATCTTGGAAATGATGATATTGGCTATAATATAATTGATATTGTTCATAGCTTTCAGATTGTGAATAGCTGTACATTTGGTTAAATTGAAAACCAATATTTATGCCTTTAAAGGCGTTATCAATATTGTCCCTGCTGTCATAATCAATTTTAATTGAGCCGCCAATACTATTATCTTTTACTAAAAGCTCGGTATTGTTGGCGGTGTTTTTTTCAATGCCTGTAGGGGTAATCGATACACCTTTAACACCGTAGCCGATATAAAGATGAGATGATGTTTTGTGCAGCCATATTAGATCAGCAGAAAATTGTTCTGCGGTGTAATTAGTGACATTATCCGATTGTCCTGACAGCCCGTAAAAATAACTCGCGTCATTGGCGATATTGGCATTAATAAATAACCTGTTGTTATCGGATTCAAAAAAATTCTTGTTCTTTAGACTAACCCCATAAGAGTTATTTTCAGAATAATAGCTATTGAGAGATACGGAGGATGGTTGACTTAATGCGGCATCAGATAAGTTATATAGCCCCACATAAAGCGCACCAATACCAAGTCCTTTCTCTGGCGTGTAGTAAGCCGTAGGAATAATACTTGAATTTAATCCTTGGTCTTTTTCGTAGGTTTTACTGGCGCCCAATGTATTTAAAATATCATCAAGGGACTTAGTTACTATATTTTCAGGCCAACTAAAGAGCGTGTTATCTGTTAATTCATGTCCTGTGCTCGATGCAGAAAAATTGGTGAGCATAGCTATGAATAATATATTGTTATAATTTAACAAAAAATAGCCACCAATTATAATAATAACCATGGGCGCTTATACGTTACATACAGAGTGGGATTTATATTATCACTCTGATTTAAAGCGATAAAACCTCAACAGATGTTAAGGCTTTATTTTAGTTGGAATTATTATGTCTATAAGTAAAAATTATCTACAAACGACAGCTCGCGGTAATATCTAAACGCGGGTTAATCACGTTACTTTCAACGCCATACAATCCCAGTAAAGTATGGAATAAATTATCGTGTGAGAAAGTACCTTGTTTGGCTTTCTGCATTAAACAACCCTTATCAATCCCTTTCGCATCAGCATATTGCTGTGGTAACCACATAAATAAAGGCACTTGAGTTTGTTCTTCAGGAGCAAATGCGTAAGGTGTGCCATGTAGATACAAGCCTTTTTCACCTAGAGATTCGCCATGATCAGACATATACAGTAGCGCCACGTTGTAGTCCTTGGCATAACTTTGTAATTTCTTAATGGTTTCAGCAATCACATAATCAGTATAGGCAATGGTATTGTCGTAGACGTTAATTATTTCTTTGTCAGTACAATTTTCAATATCACTTTTATTGCATGATGGCGTGAACAATTCTTGTTGATGTGGATAGCGCTTAAAATAAGTTGGCCCGTGGCTACCAATTAAATGCATAGCAATTAATTTATTGCCTTGCATATCGGCAACCTCATCATCAAATGTCTTTAGCATGACTTCGTCATAACAGCTTTCGCCATTACAAAGGTCGGTCTTTTGCTGTGCGTCGACATTGATGAGCTTAACGCCTTTGGCGACAGATTTATCACCACCATCATCGTCTTTCCAAAGCACGTTAACCTTGGCATGTTTTAATACATCCAGCACATCGTCTTGGCTGTTGGCTCTGCTTTTATTGTAGTTGCTACGATTTAAATTTGAGAACATACAAGGTAATGAATGCGCAGTTGCGGTGCCACAAGAAGACACATCTTGAAAAGAAATAATGCCCATATCTTGGGTGTAAGGATTGGTATTTCGTGCATAACCGTTATAGCCAATGTTCATTGAACGTGCCGTTTCACCGACGATGAGTACCATTAAGGTTGGCTTGCCATTTTTGGCTGGAGATAACACCGCATCTTCACCTTGGCGTTTGTAAGTTAGCTTTTCAGTAAAGATTTCTTTTTCTAGATATTTGAAGGTATTGAAAATATGTGCGGGTACTATCATCTTGTGGAGGTAAGAATTGTTACGGCCGATAGAGACATAATCCTTATAAAAACAAACTGTAATTAACAGGCTTATCACGATAGCGACGACGACTAACACGATCCTTTTTAAAACGCGTGTAAGTAATGGCTCTT
>NZ_JASJHF010000296.1:0-7217 GCF_033791185.1 Moritella sp.
GGTATATATTAATGATGTTGATGCTTCAATTTTTAATATGCTGACCTCGCATTAGTGGTACTGTTTTCAGTCGTATTTTTTATTGATAAAAGATCCTAAACCTCAGCTTGCTGGGGTTTTGTTGTTTTTGGTGGTTGGATATTGTGACGAGCAGGGCGAACTGGGTCTAGAGTTCGGTGAAAACAGTTGCCAGTGACTTAAATCACTAGGTAGACTGCGGACTTGATAGTTATATGCAAATATTGAGTTAGCGCGACAAGGAGTTGCAGATGTTGGTTTATAGCCTAGAAATGATATGCATTGTCGCGTTCGCGTTAAGTGGCGTATTAGTCGAATCGAATCGTGGCAAAGATATTGTCAGTATCATGATGCTAGGTTGGGTCACCGCGTTGGGTGGTGGTACATTGCGGGATCTTATTTTATCGGCCGAGACCATCTTCTGGATCCGTGACCCGAGTTATTTTTGGACCGCATTAATCAGTGCTGGCATTGGCTTTTTTAGTATTACCCATATACGTAAACATCGGGTCAATAAACTCATTATCATATTTGATACCATTGGTGTATCGCTGTTTTCGATATTAGTCACGCAGCAGTTGTATAGCGCGGGTTATGCCGCCTATGTGGCGGTGTCGATGGGGATGGTCACTGCCATCTTCGGTGGCGTATTACGGGATATTCTTGCTCATCGTCAAACCTTGTTTAATGATACTGAACTGTACGCGACCCCGGTTATTTTAGGTTGTTGTCTGTATATTTTATTGGTTAACTTAAATGTTGAAATAGCGCTCGCTGCGCTTATGTGTATGGTATTGATCGTATCTATGCGCTGGTATATAGTCGTAAAAAAAATATGCTTTCCGGCATTTTTATTATTAAAATAACCAACTAAGTTAGTATTCAATGACGACGCTGCTTTATGATGATTTATTGTAATAGCGAATAGTGCTAAAAATGCTGATGAAAAGCGGTGACGAGAAACAATCATGAATAAACCTGCAACCAAGCCAAGTACGCATAAGTCTGAAAGTGTTGCTAGTGAACCTATGGTAGCTGAAAATTATTTAGTCTCTCAGCCGTGGCGAGCGTTATTACTGTGTGCTGGTTGTCTGGCCGTCGCTTTAGGTGTATTAGGTATTTTTTTACCCTTATTGCCGACGGTGCCGTTTTTATTATTAGCTGCCGCTTGCTTTAGCCGTTCTTCGCGCAAGTTACAACTATGGCTGTTTAACCATCGCTACTTAGGTCCTTACTTAACCAATTATTTATTACGTAAAGGCATCAGCAAAAAACAACTGTGGAGCTCACTCTCCAGCATGTGGCTGGCGATGCTATTAGCCATCTATTTTGCCCCGTTCTGGGCGGTGAAAATACTATTAGTGATCACGGCTTGTCTTGTTAGTCGCCACCTTCTATCCTTACAACGCTTACCATAATGACTGGTTTTCTGATTTTTATACCGCTATCTCGCTTAAATTAGTGCTTAAACTGAAGTGAAATACTAATTATTTTATATAAAACGTATTTTCTTTCTAGTTCTGATAACTAACTCATATTATTTTTGTATCTTTAATGTAACACTCCTGCAGCATTAAATTTCGTAAGTTAAGAGGCCCCAGGTATGTTTAAAGCGTTAGATGCACTTTCTCCGTCGTTTATAGATCGTCCTATGGATGAACTTTGGCAGTTAATATCTCCTTTATATATGGTTGATGAGTCAAAATGGTTAGCAGAATTGCTACCAATGGCCCGCCCATCTGCAGAAGAGAAATCTCTGATCACCACCAATGCAACTGTGTTAATTGAACGCGTGCGCGCTGATAAACAAGCCATTCAAATGATTGATGCCTTGTTATTGGAATACAGCCTAGATACCAAAGAAGGTATCTTGTTGATGTGTCTTGCTGAAGCTTTGATGCGTATTCCTGATGCGGCAACGGCGGATGCATTAATCCGTGACAAATTAAGCGTAGCAGATTGGAAATCACATTTAAAAAATTCTGATTCGACCTTTGTTAATGCGTCGACATGGGGATTATTACTGACTGGTAAAGTAGTCAGTATGGATCGTAAAGATACTAAATCCGCGGGTAATACCATTAGCCGTTTAGTCAATAAAGTATCAGAACCAATTATCCGTCAAGCAATGAACCAAGCTATGAAGATCATGGGACACCAATTTGTATTGGGTCGTGATATTGCTGAAGCACAAAAAAATGGCCGTCCACAACGTGACAAAGGCTTTACCTACTCATTTGATATGTTAGGTGAATCAGCATTAACCACTGATGATGCAAAAAAATATTTTAATGATTACATTAAAGCAGTAGAAGCGGTTGGTAAAAATAATTACGCCAACGATAAAACGCCTGCACCAACAGTATCAATTAAATTATCGGCATTGCACCCACGTTATGAAGTTGCTAACGAAGCCCGTGTAATGACTGAAATGCACGATACGGTATTAGAATTATTATTACGTGCGCGTGATTTAGATGTTGGTATCACCATCGATGCCGAAGAAGCTGATCGATTAGAATTATCATTAGCCTTATTTGAAAAGCTGTACCGTAACCCACGACTACAAGGTTGGGGTAAATTCGGTATCGTTGTACAAGCTTATTCTAAACGTGCATTGCCAACATTGATTTGGCTTGCTGCATTAGCGAAAGAGCAGGGCGATGTCATTCCACTACGCTTAGTAAAAGGCGCTTATTGGGATACCGAACTTAAATTATCACAGCAAAATGGCTTTGATGCATACCCGGTTTATACCCGTAAAGAAGCGACTGATGTTGCCTATCTTGCCTGTGCACGTTTCTTATTAAGCGAGCAAATCCGCGGCTGTATCTATCCACAGTTTGCGAGTCATAATGCCCACACCGTATCAGCAATTGCGACAATGGCTGAACATAAAGACTATGAGTTCCAACGTTTACACGGTATGGGTGATGCACTTTATAACCACGCATTAGAAATATATGGTGTGGATGTTCGTATCTACGCGCCAGTCGGTAGTCACAAAGATTTACTGCCATACTTGGTACGTCGTTTATTAGAAAATGGCGCGAACAGTTCGTTCGTACACCGGTTAGTTGATGCTGATTGCCCTATTAGTGAATTAACAGAACACCCGGTTGATACGTTAGAAAGTCGTCCTACTTATCACAATAGTTTGATCCCACTGCCAACCAAGATCTTTGCAGGGCGTAAAAATTCATGCAACATCAACGTTGATATTATCAGTGAGATCACGCCATTTAATAATGAACTGACTTTACAGATGCAAAAAACGTGGCAAGCAGCGCCAGTGGTAAATGGTCAAGTGATCACCACAGAATTAGACAATGCGAAGCCAGTTAGCGCCCCTTACGATCGCCGTATTCATGTCGGTCAAGTATTGTGGTCAACACCTGAAGAAGTAACAACGGCACTTGATACTGCCGCGGATTTCTTCCCAACATGGTCTGCTGTACCTGTTGCGCAGCGTGCTGAATGTTTAAATAAAGTCGCTGATTTATTAGAAGAAAATTTAGCTGAATTAGTGGCGTTATGCCATAAAGAAGCCGGTAAAACGATTCATGATAGCTTAGATGAAGTGCGTGAAGCCGTCGATTTCTGTCGTTATTATGCAATGCAAGCCACTGAAAACTTCTCGGTAGCTAAAAACCAAGTACGTTTTGATGGTATTGCCCAGCAAGTAACACGTCAGGGACAAGGTGTATTTGTTTGTATCAGCCCTTGGAACTTCCCATTAGCGATTTTCCTTGGTCAAGTTGCAGCAGCATTAGTGGCGGGTAATACCGTGATCGCTAAGCCTGCAGAGCAAACTAGCTTGATTGCAGCGCGTACCATGGAACTGATGTTAGCAGCTGGTCTACCAAAAGAAGCGGTGCATTTACTGCCTGGTAGCGGTGCGACGGTTGGTTCATTACTCACTGCTGACGAACGTATTGCGGGTGTGGTGTTTACTGGTTCAACAGAAACAGCGCAAGTGATTAATCGTGCATTAGCGCAGCGTAATACTAACGTGGCGACGTTGATTGCTGAAACGGGTGGTCAAAACACCATGATCGTTGATAGTACGGCGCTGCCAGAGCAAGTTGTTCGCGATGTGATGCGCTCTGCATTTGCCTCTGCGGGTCAGCGTTGTAGTGCACTACGGGTATTGTTCGTACAAGAAGATATTGCTGACCGTATTACCACGTTGATCAAAGGCGCAATGCAAGAATTGCATGTTGGTCTGCCACTGCAACATCATACCGATGTTGGTCCGGTGATTGATTTACTGGCGAAGAAAAAGCTACAAGCGCACATTGATAAAATGCGCGGCACAAGTAAAGTGGTTGGTGAAGTAACATTGAGTGATGAATGTAATTTTGGTGACTTTATTGCGCCTATAGCATTTGAAATTGACAGTATTAACCAATTAGAAAATGAACAGTTCGGTCCTATTTTACATATCGTGCGTTATAAAGCGGCTGATTTAAGCAAGGTGATTAGCGAAATTAATGCCACTGGTTTTGGTTTAACCATGGGGATCCACAGTCGTAATGAACGCAGCTACACTGATATCGAACGCCAAGTTCGAGTGGGTAACTGCTATATCAACCGCGACCAAGTGGGGGCTGTTGTTGGTGTACAACCATTCGGTGGACAAGGATTATCAGGTACGGGTCCAAAAGCAGGTGGTCCACATTACCTCTATCGTTTCACTAAGCAAGTTGTTAGCGCTTAAGCTGCGCCATTGTAAATTAAGGAGTTAAACCATGGTTGTAAAAAATAAAGTAGTACAGACGCAGCAGCTGATTGAAACTGGCCTTTGTGCATGGGCAAGTTGGAATGATCTTGGTGTGATCGCACGTGCTGAGTTGATTGGCAAATGGGTTGATATTATTAGCCAAGAAGCGGCACTGGGTAAACTTGCTGGTGAAATGGCAAAATACCAAAAACACCAAGCTATCACGCTCATCGGCGATGAAAAATTAATGCCAGGGCCGACAGGTGAAGTGAACGAACTTTACAGCGCCGGACGTGGTTTATTTGTGGTGGCAGCGACGGATGCTGAGCAAAGCAGCACGATTAATGCCATTGTTGGTCATATCAGTGCAGCCTTGTTAGCAGGTAATACCTTGGTATTAGCACTGCCGCAAGCACAACAAGCATTACAGTTTGTATTACTTAATACACTGCATGCAGCTGGTATTCCTGATCTTGTCGTGCAAGGCGCTGAAGAAACTGAACTAACAGCATTGATTGAATCACCGAAGGTGGCGGGTGTTGCCTTTACCGGTGATGATAAAACAGCGCAAACGATTAACCGCACGCTATCAACGCGTGATGGTTTATTGGCGCAGCTGGTCGCTGAAGTCAGCGGCAGTGCATTGGCATACGTAACGGATACTCACTTTATCCTGCGCTTTATTACCGAGCGTACGCGTACTATCAATATTACTGCTGTTGGTGGTAATGCGACCTTGCTAGAGCTTGGTGGTGGTGACCACTAATTGCGAGTGTCATTAATAATGTAATATGAATAACCCAGTCAGGTGCTCCTCTGAGTGCTTGATCTGGGACGTCTATCAGTGTATCCCCGCCTATTTAGTAGTATCATCAACCTCATTGTCTTAAGTTATCATTTGTAAACTTTGGTCTTAAGTTATTATTTTTAAATTGAGAGTAGGTCATTGATGCAAAAAATTACCCGTAGCATGGCAGTGAACAAACGTATCGCGCTTGTCGCCCATGATCACATGAAATCAGATTTGATTGCTTGGTCAAAAGCTCGTGCTGAGATCCTGCAGAAACACCATTTATTCGGTACTGGTACCACTGCAACATTATTGACTAAACATGTTGGCTTGCCTGTTAAAGCTTTGTTTAGTGGCCCTATGGGCGGCGACCAACAGCTTGGCGCATTGATTGCAGAAGGCGAGATTGATATGATGATCTTCTTCTGGGACCCGATGAATGCAGTGCCGCACGATCCCGATGTAAAAGCATTATTACGCTTAGCGGCAGTATGGAATATTCCGGTGGCAACCAATCCCGCCACCGCTGACTTTATTATTGATTCGATTCATACCAGCAGCAAATACGAACATGCGGTGCCTGATTATGAAGGTTATTTAGCTGAGCGCACAAGCGAGCTTTAACGTGATGATTTAGACGTAATGGTGGGTGGCAAATAGGTTACTTGGCATTATGGTGTGAAACGAATAACAGCAGCCAATGGCTGCTGTTATTGTTTATAGCGGTAGCTGTTGTTAATCACAGCAGAGCTTATTAATCTTCTTTGAAATGCGTTTCTGTCATCATATGACCAAGCTGGTCGGCTTTGGTTTTCAAATAATGCTCATTGTGTATATTTTTACCCACTTGTAATGGCTCGCGAGCGACTACGTTAACGCCATATTCTTCCATTGCCGCTAATTTTTTCGGGTTATTGGTCATTAACTTAACTTTGTTAATACCAAGATGATCTAACATAGGTTTGCACATCGCATAATTACGTAAATCGGCCGCAAAACCTAACTGTTCATTGGCTTCAACAGTATTGGCGCCTGAATCTTGTAAATTATATGCACGGATCTTGTTTAACAGACCAATACCACGGCCTTCTTGACGTAGATAAAGAATAAAACCAGAACCCGCTTCTGTGATATTTTTCATTGCAGTTTCAAGTTGGAAGCCACAATCACAACGCAAACTAAACAGTGCATCACCGGTTAAACACTCCGAATGGATACGTCCTAGCATGACTTCATCGCTCGTTAACTCACCATAGGTTAGTGCTACATGCTCTTTACCTGTTTCTGAGTCTTCGAAGCCGTGCATTGTGAAAGTACCAAAAGGTGTTGGTAGTTTTGAAGATGCGATAAATTTAATAGACACGGATTACCTCTTACTATCCATCGCTACTTGTCGCAATGAACGTCTAAATGGGATTACTTTGGGCTAGTTTACGCGTTTATGGCGGCAATCTGAATAGACAATTGTAAAAAGACGGGATAATTATCATTCGCTGTAATGATCAGCGCAAAGTACACCAGATTATGTACTTTGCTGTGTTGCTGGTCAGCCTGGTCTATTGCGACCTAGTGACGAACGTAGAACTCTTTAGCAAATGCAGGGCGTGCTGACTTGAGCACTTTGGCTTGTTGCTCGGTCATTTTACCTTCAGGAAAACCCAATGCTTTATGATCCAGTAACGGACG
>NZ_JASJHF010000297.1:0-18715 GCF_033791185.1 Moritella sp.
TGGGATTTGAACCTTATTATAACTGGTCCAGTTATGTTATTTTCTATTCGTTCGACATAATCCGTAAACTCGATATTAATAATAGCGTCGCGGATATTGCCATCAAAATCTTGTTCCAAAAATAGGTAGTCGGTACCAGGAAAAAATTGCACAGAAACATCAATTATCTGATTTTCTTGTACGCTTTTTGCCTCTTGTACAAGGTTATACCAATCATGAACCGAACTATCCCTAACTCTTAATCCTTGCCGTTCTTCATCCAGCTCAGCCATTTTACTTTCAAATACATGTTGCATAACACTGTAAGTGTTATCACTATCATCGTTAATTAGCTGAGTCATTTCATCGAGTTTAAACCCCATCTGTTTATAATATTTTATAACAGGTATAAGGTGTATGCTGTCATCGTTATAGTAACGATAATTGTTGCAATTAGACCGTTGTGGTTTAACTAATCCTATCTTGTCATAATACCGAAGTGCTTTCGTTGAAACGTTACACAATTTACTGGCATCACCAATTGAATACTTAGCATTTTTGTTCAATTTATACTCCTCACAACTAGTTGTGATTAGTAAATAAAATGGGAGCATGATAGAACACTCCCAACCAACTTTTATCAATCAGTAATATAACGATTAATGGTCTCAGCACCTTCTTTATGTGCTTTGAAGTATAAAATCAGCTCATTATCTGTGGACATTTCACTGCCTACTGACTCAATCAAACCGTTGGCTTCAGCTGTTAACAAAGCATCTAAAATAGCCCCTTTGGTAAAAGCTTTAAAGCCACCATATTCTGGACGGAGTACGTCCATGACTTCAATAGCACTGGCTTTTTCAACTGCAGTAAAAAATTTCAATATTGCATAATTTAATGGTTTCATTGGTTGTTATCCTTCTTGAATAGATCCATTGGATTCATAGCGATTACAAAAATACCGAAAATCATGATTATCGCTGCAACCCATGCAATCGGAGCCATCGTCCAACCGGCAATGCCAAAAGCGATACCTAAAACTAACCAACAACACAAAGGGCCCCAGAAAGAGAATGTGCCATTACAAGCCATACCTAATGCAGCACCACACATCGCATTACCCTTGTACCAGAACATGAAGGCACCATATGCAGCTAAACCAGCAACAACGAAGAATATTATTGATTCAGAATCAGCTACAGCTTCGAACACCATCGCGTAACCATTTTCGCCACCAATGTAGGCAAATAAAGGAATTAAAATAAGTAAGTTGGTTAATCCAGAAGTGACTTGACGGATAGTAATGCCGATCTCTGGATCAATCATAGAAGTGCCGTAACCCGCAACACATCCTTCGATACCCCAAAATAGAGCTGCAATGAAGCCAAAGCCGATACCTAACATAACAACTGAAGTATCACCGTCAGCAAGTCCAGCTGAGCCACCAATAAGCACACTAGCCCCAAAGCAGATCGCAATACCTAACATCATGCGAGGCGATAGTTCTTGCTTGAAAATAATACGAGCTAAGATGGCACCAATCGCAGGGCATAGGGCACTAATAGGCACAACAATAGATCCTGCCATCTGTAACCCTACGACATAAGCAGTACTCGCCAAGGGACCACCAATAATAGCTGAACCAACCATTATCGCACCGGGCTTGGTTCTTATTGAGCGAAAAAAATCACCTAAGCGACCACGCGCAGCTGCGATGCCCAGTGCCCACACAGCACTACATGAATCGGTAAGAGCGGCACCAATGGCTGCAAGAAGGAATGTTGTTGCGAATGCAGAGAGACCAGAGCCTTCTCCATACCAAACAGTCCAAATGCCCATCGACATAGCTAGGGTCATGAAGGCGGTATAAAATCCGTATGAGAGTCCTGAAAATAAAGCGGTAGACATTCCTTTAACACGAAAGTCACTCCGTAGCTTTTTTTCAGCACTATCAGCGGTAAGAATACCGAGATCATCAGTTAACGATTTTGATTGTTCCATATAATCAGACGTCCTATTGGTTATTTGAGTTTTTACTCTATTTGTTATAGGTAGGTGTAGGGGAGATTGCTGAAACCATCCATAATTTCGGATACCAACAAACTCATAATTTATAAAAACCTAATCATTAATATGACGTAAAACAGTTGTCTCATGGGCATAAAACTCAGATGAAACCGTCTTATTTCTCCCGTCTTTATAGACAAATAGAGGCAAAAATCGCTCTGATATGAACACAGAATTGATTATCAAAAATAGTGTCATAAGCTGTCTTTTTCTTTTAACGAAAGAGCTACTTTCATAGTGCTGTAACCTGATTTGGTTTAATAAAAAATTAAACAAGGACTACCACTAAAGTGGTATTACCTCAGCTTTATCAGGTTATGCTTATTTTATAAAAGTTCAATTAACAATGACTGGTTTTGTGATATTAATCTGCGTACGTGCCATTTTAAAAAATAAACTGAGATCTAGCTACAGAAACACGACAGATCGTGTCGCAATAACCTTTAATATCAAAAGATTATATAAAATCGGTATTGCGGTATTATCCGATATAAGGAAGGTAGCTCCAGCATTAAATTGGGGGAAGGTGCCGTTGCCTACGCCCTTAAATGTGTTCGGTTAAATAAAAACCGAACACATTTGAAGTGGGTGGATTTATCGAATACTTCTAACTTATAAATCACTAAGCCTTGAAATCACCAAGCCTTTTGTAATAAGCGAATCACATCCTCATAGGATGGTTTTTTGGGATTAGTAGTAGTACATATATCTTGAAGAATATTATTTACCATCGCTGGCATATGATTTATATATTCATCTTTATTAATGTCTAAATCACTAATTTTATATGGTATATCTAAAGATGCGTTAAGTTGACGAACCGCCTTTAATAGATTATTCGTTCCTTCATCCATAGATGAAGCAGGCAAGCCCAAACAGTGAGCAATATTTTGATACTGAAAACCAGAATCAAAGCCATTAAATTCAATTACATAAGGCAATAAAACTGCATTTGCCACGCCGTGCGGTATATGAAAAAGACCACCTAGGCTATGAGCAACACTATGAGTAATCCCTAGCCCGCTATTATTAAAGGCCATACCAGCCATACAGGATGCTAGGATAAGCTGCTCTCGCGCTTCCATATCGTCACCATTTGCATAGGCACGAGGCAAATATTTGAAAACAATCTTAATCGCAGTTTCTGCATAAATCGATGTGAAAATATTTGTTTTAGTGGATACATATGCTTCAATCGCATGGGTTAATACGTCCATACCTGTCGCAGCTGTAATAGATGATGGCATTGTACGTGTAAACCGCGCATCCAATATCGCAAGATCAGGGATGAGCATATCATCCTGAAGAGGAATTTTTAGGTTATTTTTTTTATCTGTAACGACTGCAATAGAGGTGACTTCAGACCCTGTACCACTGGTTGTAGGGACGACTGCAAGATAAGGAGGTTGACGCAACAAATCAGCATGATTTGAAAAATAAGCGATGGCTTTAGCAGCATCAATTGCTGACCCCCCTCCTATGGCAATAATTATATCTGCTTCGCTTTTCATGAAAAGGTGTGTAGCAATAGTTATTGTATCTAAGGACGGGTCTGCTTCAACTTTGTCAAAAATGGTACATAAAACGCCCATTGACAGATGACTTTTTACCTCTTCTACGAAGCCTGTTTTAGCGATAAAAGCGTCAGTCACGATAAAAACATGTTTCCCAGGTAACGTTTTAAGGTTATCCATAGAACCTTCGCCATAGCAAACCTTTGTTTTTGCATAAAAATGTGTCATAAATTACTCCCTAAATTTTATTATCAGAATTTAAACTCTGATAATAAAATTCATAACTACTCTGTTTGATATTTTGAGAAAATAAAAACTGTATTGCTACCCAGGATAGAAATACAGTTTTAAAACAAATATAGGCAGTTAGAGCTTATATTTTTTATCTACTCAAGTAATGACAAAAAATTATTTGCTAGAATTAGGTAGTACGTTTTCTACTTCATTATGAGGGCGAGGGATAACGTGTACACTTACAAGTTCACCAACATTAGCAGCAGCTACTGCACCAGCATCTGTAGCTGCTTTTACCGCACCTACATCGCCACGTACCATAACAGTCACTAATCCACTACCTACTTGTTCGCGACCAACAAGTTCAACATTTGCAGCTTTTACCATTGCGTCAGCGGCTTCAATTGCGGCAATTAAACCTTTAGTTTCAACCATACCTAGTGCATTCATATTTTTATCTCCTATATATTATTTTATTATTTGCCTGACTGCGGCAAAATAGTTTCTATTTCAGAATGTGGACGAGGAATAACATGTACGCTAACTAACTCACCAACGTTGCTAGCAGCTGCTGCACCTGCATCTGTCGCTGCTTTTACCGCACCGACATCCCCACGTACCATAACAGTCACTAATCCACTGCCTACTTGTTCACGACCAACAAGCTCAACATTTGCAGATTTTACCATTGCATCAGCGGCTTCAATTGCGCTGACTAAACCTTTGGTTTCAACCATACCTAAAGCACTCATATCCTACCTCATTGTTTATTAATAGTTTTTACTATACGACAGCTCATTTCTTGTAGCTGTTTTACATCTGTCACGCCAAAATCTTGTTTCAATATGGCCGCTATAGAGTAAAAAGTTTTTTCTGTACAGCCAGTGGCTACTAGCTTAATACAACCTTCACAGACACAGTCGATATCACATTGAACTGCATCAGATTCTGTTGGCGAGCAATGCTTAATCGCAATACCTCGTTTAGATAATTCATCTTTCGCACTTGGCGTTAAGATAATGCTTCCATCAAGATAAATAGCATTGCTCTTAGTACAAATGTGTTTATCTAGATTTCTTACTTCTACCAGTGTTTTCTTCATGTTTACCTCACACCTATTATCGCTTTGACCAAGTCAGGTTCTGGGCGAGCAAGTACTGTCGATTCAATATATTTTGAACCTAAAAATTCTTTGGCTACATCATCCGCTTCTTCAACCGCAGCAAGTTCTCCGCTAAAAAGAAAATAAGATTTTCCACAGATCCCTAACCCTGTAACAAGGCGGATCAGGCTAATATCGGCGCTCTTTATAGCAACGTCGGCGGCAGCGATTCCTGCTGAGACAGTGCTCGACTCCACCAGACCAATTGCTTGGTCTGTTTTTATCGGCAGTCTTTTTTTCAGTACCATGACCAATTCAGGTGACACACCGGAAATAACAAAATCTCCAGTGAGTCTTTTCGTTAATCTGGCATGACCAACAGCCATTTCAACATCAGCTTGCTTTCCAGAAACAAAAATAAGGTATCTTCCTGAACAAATAGTGGAAGCTCTAACGAGTTTCACGTCAGATATCTTAAGCATTTCATCTGCAAGCTTTACACCTGAGGCAATAGTTTTTGCTTCAACAACGCCGAGTGTATCCATCTATTACTCCGATTTAACCTGAATTTGATCAATAATACCGACAATAGCGGCGTCGACAGGCGCGTCTACGTTTTTTATCGCCATACGTGCAGAACTGCCTGTAACAACTAACACTTGCTCACCAGTACCAGCACCAACACAATCTACGGCCACAAAGCTATTTTTTTTCTCTGGTAAAATGGGGTCCTGATACTGGACAACCATAAGCTTAAGACCATTAAGCGTGTTCTCTTTACGAGTAGCCCAAACATTTCCAATCACTTCACCTACGATCATAATGAGCTCACTTATAGCGTTTTATAAATATTAATCTGGGACAATTTAGCTTGTTCCATCGCAAGAGGTGTTACTACACTCTCTTTTGTTACATGCATTTCATTCGCACCTTTCAGTGCTGCTAGCTCGACATCTTTTTCCGCGATGAGCTTGTGCCAACAGCGAGTGATCGGTTCTGGATCTGGTTTGAAAGATGCCAGGCCAAACGAACTTAATGTGCTTTCATGCTGCATATAGAGCTTGTATAAACCCGGTGAAGCCGTGTTTTCATATGTTTTGTATTCATAATCAAGCACTTCAACAACAGTTCCCTCAAGTAACAGACGTAATACAGCTTCAGTCATAGAACCTTTAGCTTGACCCGATGCAAGCTCTGCCATATCTCCGCAAGATAATTGCGGAATCACATAGCGCGCCATTTCATTTACTGGGTGACTATCACCCAGAAAATGAAGTTCAACATCGTTTGCGTTAAGGCATTTTAGAGTCTGCTCTTCCACCAGCTTGGAGTAAGTGCTAAGAACCATCACGTGCGTCTTGTTACTACCAGAAGAATCTTCTTTTAGTTCGCGAAGCACACGTTCAACGATGGTTTTTATTAAAATATCTGAATCCATAATATTGCCTTATGACGTCACTATATTGAGCTGTTAGTAGCCTTTCTTTTAGCTATAATTCGGCCTTTACTCTCTTTGTTCCAGCACACACTGTTGCCTTCATCAATATCAATATGCATGGCTAGTGCAAAGCTATCATTGACACGAACTAACACTTCTTCGAGGACTAATGCGCGGTCACCGTCAAGGTGGACACTGACAATGTCTTTATCAGCAAGACCAAAACGTTCTGCATCTTTGCTATTCATATGAATGTGTCTCGCCGCAACAATAACGCCTTCTTCGATGCCGACAACGTTGTTCTGTGCAGACAGGATAATGCCAGGAGTACCAGCTATGTCTCCAGACTGACGAAGAAGGGCTTTGATACCTAAAATACGAGCATCAGCCTTAGAAATTTCCACTTGCGAACTAGCGCGATTTGGACCAAGAACGGCAACATTGTCAATGACACCTTTAGGGCCAATTAAACGGATACGTTCTTTGCACAAGAATTGTCCCGGCTGAGACAGCTCTCGTACTTTTGTTAGTGGACCACCAAAGAGTACTTGTGCATCTTGCTCGCTTAAATGAACATGTTTTGCTGAAATTTCGACAGGGATAGTATCGGTACTGTTGATCGCCATTTCCGGCGCGTTATACGTGAACGGAGAAGTAACCGTCGACGGCTGAACCTGTGCTGTTTGATAAGACGCTTGATAAGACAATTCACCAGTATCATAAGCAATGCGACGAATATCAAAAAGGTGTTTTGGTGTTACGTTGTCAGAAGTCGAACTCCCACCAACGGCGCCGCAACCCAAAGTAAAGGATGGGAATAAGTTAGTCGATAGACCAACCGCGCCGTGAGTCGACGGCGTATTCACTAGCATACGTGAAACCGGCTTTTTCAAGCCAAATGCACAGATAACCGCTTCATCTTTTGAGTGGATAGCCAATGAGTGACCAACACCACCGTTGTGCAGCAGTTTAATCGACAATTCACACGCTTCATTCCAATCCTCTACTGTGTAGTAGCCAATTAGCGCAGTGAGTTTTTCTTTCGAGAATGGGTATGCACGACCAACACCTGACTCTTCACCAATAAGTAATCGTGTGCCTGCTGGTACTGTAATACCAGCTAAGTTAGCAATATACAGCGCATCACGTCCGACGATAGCAGGGTTCATTGCACCATTAGGGCGTTCCATCACTTTCTTCACTTTTTCAAGGCATTCACCTTGAAGGAAGTAACCGCCTTGTGCTTTCAGTGTTTCTCTTACCTGTGCATCGATAACGTTATCGGTAATAATCGCTTGTTCTGACGCACAAATCGTCCCGTTATCAAACGTCTTACTCGCCATGATTTTAGTGACGGCATCGTTGATATCTGCAGTGCGCTCGATATAAACTGGCACATTACCTGCGCCAACCCCAAGTGCAGGAGTACCTGAACTGTAAGCAGCCTTAACCATACCCGGACCACCTGTTGCCAGAATAAGGTCCACTTTACGCATCAACTCACCGCTGCCTTCAATCGTTGGAATGCTCATGACACTGACCATGTCAGGGCTGACACCACATGCTTGAAGTGTTTCACGGATAAGTGAGACTGTTTTCCCGATACATTTACTCGCACTCGGGTGCGGAGTAAATACGATAGCATTACCCGATTTCAAGGAAATGAGAGACTTGTAAATCGTTGTAGACGTTGGGTTTGTCGACGGAACAATACCCGCAATAACGCCGATAGGGACGGCCACTTCGACTATTTTTTTAGATAAATCGTTATTGAGAATACCGATGGTTTTCATGTCTTTAATGGCAGCGTACAGTTTTTCACTCGCCAATAAGTTCTTACTGATTTTGTCTTCTACTTTACCAAAACCGGTTTCTTCGACTGCTAAACGAGCAAGTTCACCAGCCTGTTTCGTCGCTGCGTCAGCAATCGTTTTAACAATCGCATCAACACGCTCTTGACCTAGCTGAGAAAATTGACTTTGCGCTGTGCGCGCTGAGCTAACTAAGGCTCTCGCTTCTTGAATTGATAATAGATCTTTATCTACCATTATTTACGCCCTTCATTGGTTTGACTCTCACGTATAAACTTAATTAACGTCTTTTTAGTCGCTTTTTTAATGTCCACTTTTGTGTTCAGTTCTGGTAGCTTGTTAGCTATCTCACGCAAATTTTTCAAATTCATTTTCTGCAATTCAGATGCACTGTATTCAGGCGACTTATCTTCAACAGATTTAGACGTTGTTTCATCCTCAATAACAGATGCAACTTCTGCAGCTGGCGATGTCATTTCAATCGGCGACGCGACAGTGGCTGGTTTTTTCTTAGCAATGACTGGCACTTCTTCAGAAATAACGGGCGCTTTCTCTGCGATTGCATTTGTGTCTTCGATAACAGTAGGTGTTTCTTCGCTAGCAGCTTGAGTTTCCTCAACAACAGCTGGGCTTTCCTCTGCAGCAAGTTCCTCTGTTTCAACCTGTTTTGAACTTTCAGCATGTATTGCTGATGTCGATATAATGTTTTCTAAAGATGTACTAGGTCTGGCAATAACATGCTTTGAAATCAATAAGCTTGGGTTAAGACGAGTAATAGAAGCTGTCGCAGACTCAATCGCGGCTTGCACGGCAGACACTTCGCCTGTCACCGTAATCGTAATGAGACCACCAGTCGCAGAGCTTTTATCTAGCAAAGTGACATCTGCCGCTTTAAGCATGACATCTGCACCTTCAATCGCCGCTAATAGCCCTTTTGTTTCAATCATTCCGATAGCATTCATCATACTTCCCCTTAATACTCACATCATGGTTAGTGCGCGATAAGCGCAACAGCTATGCCGTGACCTTGTAAATAATTCTCTACTTTTACTAATTCGTCTTGTGTGAATTTCTGAGCATCCTCAAAAGGATACTTCCAACCAAGTTGATTATATTTATGTACCCCCATCTTGTGATAAGGCAATAAATCAATCCCTTGTAAGTTTTTAAAATCTTTATAAGGTGATAAAAATTCTAATAACAAACGCAGATTTTCTTCACTATCATTGACGCCTTTAATCAGTGGAATACGGATCTTAACGTTGTGGTTGTTATCTAAAAGCCACTTCAAATTATCCAATATCAGCTCATTACGAACACCTGTTACACGGTGATGTTCTTCTGGGATCATGTGCTTAACGTCATACAAAAACAGGTCTGTATGTTCTGCTACGCCAACAACGACTTCTCGTTTTGCATAGCCACATGTTTCTATCGCTGTATTAATACCAGCATATTTGCATGTCGCCAGTAAATTCGTTGCCGCTTCAGGTTGCATAAGCACTTCGCCACCACCAAGCGTTACACCGCCACCTGTGTGATAAAAGTGTCTATCTTCTTCAATAATTTCAAGTAATTCGGTAATGCTTTTATCTTCGCCTGTCACTGCTAATGCATTCGTTGGACAAACGTCAACGCACTTCCCACAGCCCGTACAATTGATATCCCTCACCTTATGTTCAAAGGTCACTGGATCTAAGTAATGGGTATCTGTTGGGCACTCCTCTACACACATTCGACATTGCGTGCACAAATCCTGTTTAAATAAGATTTGATGATGATACTTTTGACCTTCCGGATTTGAGCACCATACGCAACGTAAAGGGCAACCTTTAAAAAATACAAGCGTACGTATACCCGGGCCATCATACATATTGTATTTTTGTATATTAGATATACGTGCTTTTCTTTCTATCATGGTATATGTCATTCCTAAGGCTTACTCCTGCCTCATCTGGGCAGGAGTAACGATGGACTAAAGGTTATTTAGTACTGTACGACTGATGATTTCATCTTGTACGTCTTTACATAGCTCTCCAAAGAAAGCACTGTAACCCGCCACTCGAACCACTAAATCACGATATTTTTCAGGGTTCTTTTGCGCTGCGATTAACACATCATTATCGAGGTAGTTAAATTGCATCTCACCATTACCGAGCATACTCGCGGTACGGATTAGGGTGATAATGCCGTCTTCACCTTCTCGTGTATCAAGCAGTCCTGACATCAGTTTGAAGTTATGCACCATGCCAATATTCATGTAATCATTGCCCATCTTAGAGACGGAATTAATGATCGCTGTTGGGCCTTTGTAATCAGCGCCTTGAGTCGGGCTGATACCATCTGATAATGGAGACCAAGCTTCACGACCGTTCGCCGATGCAGCAAGCAATTGACCAAATGGCGTGTTGTTTGACATAGATAGCGTGCCATGACTCAATACCGAGTAAAGCGTCTTAAACTTACGGTGTTCTTTTTCGGTGAAGTACACTAAATCTGTTGCTATATCATCGGCATAGTTATCATCGTTACCGTACTTCGGCGCCGCCAAGCAATCCGCTTTGATTTGCTCATAACCAACAAAGTCTGCTTTTAGTGCTGCATTCATTTGCTCTAATGTGTACTTCTTATCATCAAATACCAGCTTCTTAATTGCAGCCATTGAATCGACATAAGTTGCAAGACCACTCCAAACAACACCTGGGCCAAAGTTATACATTGCGCCACCAGCAGATACATCTTTACCCGCTTCCATACAGCCTTCAAATAGCATTGACATCAATGGCTTTGGCACGTAATCACGGTGAACTTTCTGAGATATTACAGTTGCAACATTGGTCCATTTAGTCACGTATTTAATCTGTTCTTTAACCGTGAATTCGAATTTTTCGTAAGTGTCGTACTGGCTAAGTGGACCAAAATCAGGACAAACTTGCTGTCCATACCAAAGTGGCACGCCACCATTAAGTACTAATTCAATACAGATTGGCCATTGCGTCCAACCCGTTGCAGTCCATTGATAAAGGCGACCAGATTTTTGTGGTTCAACACACCCCATTAAGCAATAGTCGCGTGCATCTTCCATCGAGACGCCTTTCGCAAGCATCATCTTGATGTGTGCATCGTCAAAGTGAACTGCTGGGAAACCCATACCAGCGCGGATAACATCAATGATCTTACGCAGGTATTTTTGTGGTGATTTATTATGAACACGCGTTGCTAATGTCGGTTGATAAATACGAACATGGCGCACTGCATCCATCAGTAGATAGGTTAATTCGTTGGTTGCGTCACGGCCTTCACGCGTCACACCGCCCACACACATGTTGACGAATGGTTGGTAACCAGCGAAGAATTTTGACCCAGCTTCATTATTCAGCCACATCATTTCTGACATTTTAACGAGCATACAACCAGCAAGATCAAACGCTTCGTACTCGTTCATACGACCAGCTTTGATATCTGCCATGAACAGGTCATACATATATTGGTCAACACGGCCAATAGACATACCAGTTTGGTTTTCTTCAATTAGAAGTAATGATTGGATCGTACATACCGCTTGTAGCCCTTCCCAGAATGTTTCTGGACGGTGAGCAGGTACGCGTGCATTCACTTCTGCAATTCTTTGCAATTCTTGTTTACGACGCGGATCTGTTTCTTTTGCTGCAAGTTGAGCTGCATGCTCAGATAGGCGTTTAGCATAAACCATCACACCTTCAGCCGTTTCGATGACTGATTTATAGAAGTAGATTTTTTCTACATCGTCTGAATTTTCATAATCTAATTCATCCAACTTTTCTTGTGCTTCACGTTGGATGTCTAACATGCCTTTTTTCATGACGATAACGTCATAACCAGGGTTAGAGTCACCACCACCGCTTATCGCATGGTAAGAGCAATCGGTTACATAAGATTCACCCGATAATTCCCACAATCCTGCTTCACGGTATAAGCCTTCACAGTGCTCATCAACTGAACGCTCTTCCCAGTAAGGGAAAATATCTTCTTTCAGTTCTTTTTTATCTTCTTCCGCTAAGTGGTATGGGTCTTGTGCACGTGTGCCGATAGTTTCCAGCTCATCGCGCAACCAACGCCAAGAAAGATCAGGAGAGAAACAACCTGCGCGAGGTTTACCGCAAGGTGCGCCTACAAGTAATTCGTTATCTTGAATTAATAACTCTGCTTGTTGACAGTTACGCAGGAAGCTTTTACTGCGTAAAAGAATTGGTGGCATGCCAACGTTTTCTTTATAAACATTGGTAATAATACGTGCGCGGTTAATATTGATAGATGGCACATGTGTCATAAAGTTTTCTTTAAGTTTCACATGTCTTTCTGTAGGGCCATCAGGTATATCAGTACCCATTGGCGATACTGTTGGTTCAACAGCAGCCTGAGAAAACGCTTCTTTCGATACATTTTCAAAAATTTTCTTTAATGAACTGCGCTCTGCGTCCGTTAAATTTTTAGTCGCTTCCTCAAGCTTATTCGAAAAACTCTGAAGATCCATGTTCGGTCACCCCTACGTTAGGTTTGTTGTTTAACGTTAAATGTTTAATATTGAATATTTATATCTTTAGCTGTTTTGTATCATTCTGAGTGCGTCTTGAATTACTTTCTGGACAGCGTCTATAGAACGATCGTGATATTGAATTATTGGTTCTTGCTTAAAAGGTACTTCGTCTACCTGTCGCACCCCATAACCAACTTTTCGTATATAAATTAAATTACTTGGAGATACATTATCCGCCGTCATTCCTTGTCCGTAAGAACGATTGGCAAGTGAGACTGAAGGAATTAAATTTGTAGTTAAACCAATGCCACCAAAAGAGGCTGGTGTGTTAACCAATAATCGACCGACCGATTTTTTCAATGCAAAAAGTGAAATAACTTCTTCATTTTTTGAGTGAATGGTCAGCGTATGTGCATTACGAACGTGAAGCAGTAGCTCAATACATTTTTCGCATGCATCTTGCCAATCATCTTCAACATAGTAAGCCAGCATCGGCGCTAAAAGTTCGCGAGAGTAAGGGTCGCTTTTTGCTACATATTTACGCTCTGCAACTAAAAGGCGCGTATTATCTGGAACCGAAATGTTGGATCTACTTGCTAACTGTTTCGCTGAAACACCGACCATGCCTGGTCTGTGTTTTCCCGATTCAGAGAATAAAAGGTTTGCAAGGGTGCATGACTCTTCTTCAGTCATGAAATAAGCACCTTGTGCTTGCATTAATGAACGTACTTGAGGCTCAATACATGAGTCGACAATAATTGAATGTTCTGCGCCTGAAGCGATGCCATTGTCGAATACTTTACTCGACATGATATCTTTAACAGCTTGTGGAACATCTGCGCTACGCTCGATAAAAGCAGGGCCGTTGCCAGTGCCACTATAAATGACAGGCTTCCCTGAAAAACGCCCTAATTCCGCCATACCAGGCACACCTGAAATTAAAATCAAAGATGTATTAGGGTGATTTAATAATTCTTTTGTCCCATCTCTTGTCACTGTATCCATGTAGGCCAGTGATCCTTGAGGCAGACCATTCTGTTCCGCGGCCTCAATCATGCAATCTAAAGCTGCTTTGATGCATTTAGTTGCGTGTGGATGAGGGGAGAATACAATGCTATTACCAGACTTGATTGCAATAAGTGCTTTATAAATGGTTGTTGATACAGGGCTAGTCACAGGGCACAATCCAGCTAAAACGCCAAAAGGCACACCGATATCCATTGTGCGTTGTGTATCATCTCTTGCGATGACACCAACGCATTTGAGAGTGCGTAAATAGGTAACCACCTGTTGAAGAACGAACAGGTTTTTTGTCACTTTATCTTCCCAGTAGCCGTAGCCAGTCTCTTCAGCAGAGATTTTTGCTAAGCGTTCAACTTGTGTTGAGACACTCTCCGCCATGGCCTCGACAATGGCATCAAGTTTCTCTTGAGAAAATGTCGCTAATTCTTGATGTGCTTTAGCAGCATTCTCCATAAGAACCCTTGATTCTTGTATGGAAACTAAGTCCTTATCCATTATCATAATCAGCCCTGCCTAATTGCTTGCTTGTCCAAGTATTTGCAAAGCTTATCTTTAACCTTAAGGGCAAGGTCAACACATCTACCTCTTTAATGATAGAAAAGTGTGAAGTGGAATATACTTCAATCTATTATTTTAAAGGAGGAAGATATTAGGCGTAGGTTATTTTACAATTGCGTTATACCTACGCAATCATAATTTAACTTTTCTGTAAAATAATTAATAATCTCTTGAACGGCTGTTTCGACACTGGAGACATCACCGGTGACAATGAGAGAACCGCATGAGCGATCTAAAAAGCCAATACTGACTGCCGCAGCTTTAGTTGCTACATCCGCGGCAATAATGGCACCTTCACTCGGTGTAATGTTCAGGATACCTATCGCATTACCATTTTCTTTATCGAGATCTAACACAGAAAAAAGTTCAGGCTGGGGGTTAGAAATAACATGCGCTAAGGTAATTTGTTTACCAGGCACATGTTCCTGAATTATGCGTTGTTTAATTTCTTCATGCATAAGAATGTTCCTTTTTAGAGCTCGGCAATGATTAAATAATATATTTAAATAGTTCTTTGCTAGGTGCTGGGATGACAACATGACTCAATACAGGCCCTGATTCACCTACACCAGCAACACCAGCCTCGACAGCCGCTTGTACTGATGAAACATCACCAGACAATATAACGAACGCCTTACCTGCTAAACCAGCAGCAAAGCGGATATCAACCACCTCAACATTCGCCGATTTTGCAGCCGCGTCTGCAGCTAGAATACCAGCGGCGCAGGTATATACTTCAATCACACCAAGTGCAGCGATATCACCAACATCAGGCACACCTTGAAGCGCGGCAGCGACTGAAGCATCTACGCGAGGGATAGTGAAATGGTCGATGACCATCATAGATCCGATAGCACAACCTGATTCAACGCTACTTGTCACGGCAGATGTATCGCCAGAGACAACGATGAGATAGCGACCAGGGCACGTTGTTTTTGCCATGACTAAATTCACACTCGCAGCCTTTATCATTGCATCTGCGACTTGGATACCCACAGCTACGCTATTTAGTTCAACACAACCTATTGTTTGCAATTGCATAACACTCACCTATTATTTTTTAATTGTTATTACGTTGTTTGCTATGGCAGAGACAACACCAGTAATGCTTGAATGTATTCTAGAGCCCATGCTTCCTTCAGGAATTTCACCAATACATTGTCCCTTTTCAACACTATCACCCACATTTACCAGGCAAATGGCTGGCGCACCAATATGTTGAGACAATGGAATAAATACCTCATTAGGTACTAATTTCCCACCATAGACGGTGTGAACGTCATACTTAGCTAAATCAAGGCGTTGAATAAGACGCTGAGTCGGAATACGACGATTTAACCTAAATGGATGTGCCTCTTGCGGCTCGCCAGTCGTTTCTAAACGAACACCACCTTCTCTCAACGCTTTCTTAATTTGTGCATTGAGTTCACGTGGAGAAAGCCCCATTGGACAAGCGAATTTTTCACACACACCGCACTCTGAACAAAGCAGTGCTTTATGCGCTTCTTTATTATCGAGAATATTGTCCGCACTGATTCTAGTGAGTTTGTGGGGTTGTATGTCGTGTCCTAACAAGAAACGAGGGCAAAGTTCTGTACATAAGGTACATTGACAACAAATTGAGGTTGTCATTTTACGGACTTGCTGAGGAGCCATGATTTTTCGAGCTACTACGTTATGCTCAGGAGGAAGCACTAAAATACCACTCGTTGTTTTAGTTATCGGATTGCTTATGTCTGATATAACACGCCCCATCATTGGTCCGCCATCGACAACAACGTAATCTTCTATCGTTGTACCGCCTGCATACTCAATCACTTCTGCAGCCGTAGTTCCTACCGATGCTCGAATCACCATGGGTGTTTTGACAGCGCCAAAAACAGTAAGATAGCGGTCAGTTACAGTGACATCATCAAGCGCTAATCCTATGTTGTAAAACGTTTCTACGTTACTGACTACAGCCCCAACATGAAGGGGTAATTTACCTTGAGGGATCGTTCTATCAAGCACTTCATGTACCAATACGTGTTCATCACCGATTGGATAGAAGTTTTCTAATTCGAATATTTCGATACGCGGATCATTAAACTCTTCAACGACTGTGCGTATGGATTTTAATGCCGCCTTATGTTTTGCTTTCAGACATACAATGCCACGACTAGCCTGAGTTGCCTCTATCATAGCGACAACACCTTTGAGCATTTCTTTACCCTTATTTTCAATAAGGTAAGGATCACTCATAAGAAGAGGTTCACAAGATGCCCCATTTACTAATACCGTGTCTACTGTCGTATCTGCCTTAATATGGGTTGGTAATCCTGCTCCACCACCACCGACAATGCCAGCATTTTTTATAATATTTATAATACCTTTATTCATCTCACTTTCCTTTAATACTCACATCATGGCTAGTGCGCAACAGTCGTAACAGGTATGCCACTTCCTTGCAAATCACTCTCTGCTTTTAATAATTATTTTTGTAAACCTCAAATCGTCATCGACAGGGTTTTATAGCAAAGGTGTTATTCTGGAATAATGGACTTAGCGCCATACAAAAAAAGATCTGTAAGCGCTGCGATTCCAATATTCATTTATCTTGTAGCAATCAACGGAATAAACAGTCTGCTACTTTAAATAGATAATTTAAGGTAATAAATTCTTGACATTGTACAATTGCGTAATTTTGATTAGATCAGGATGTGGAGATGGGATAACAACGGAACTATAAACTTCCGCCCCCATGTTTTCAACGGCTTTAACACCAGCTTCAACTGCAGATGTACAAGCAGAAACATCGCCTCGCACAAGCACTGAAATATAGCCAGATGCTACGTTTTCATAACCAACAAGTTCAACATCGGCAGCCTTAACCATTGCGTCAGCCGCTTCTAGCACGTACACAAGACCAAACGTTTCAATGAAAGCCATTGCCTTCGGACGTGTATTTGATTCACTTTCAGGCCCATCTACAGGTAAACCGTGAACAGAAACAACGTCGCCAATCGGTTTAATAGGACGTGGCATTGTGTTAAACGCGGTTAAGTTGCCTATACTTTTTGCCGCTTCAGCACCAGCACTTACGGATGCTTCGATTGCCGCTACATCACCTTTAACCATGATGGTAACCAGTGTGGAACCTACATTTTCATATGCGACTAGTTTTACGCTAGCCGTTTTAAGCATTGTGTCGGCCCCGTAAATAGCAGGTACCATTCCCAATGTTTCAATAAGACCTAACGCTTCTTCACCTTGGTATCTAATGAATTCACTCATTTTTGCTCCCATTTAATTTATCGTTTAACGAGTCAAAGTTCAGTTATCGCCAAGAGTAATCTACCCCTAAGGGGGAAGGTCAATGTGTTTTTAAAAAGTGGGTTTAGTTTTTTGAACACGCGCAAGTTATACACATGGCAGAGTAATCATCTGCGAGTGGAATGCCTAGCAAAGGACCCTGTAACAAACACCTAAAAATATAGTGCAATTATGTTCAGCTCTGATTTGTAAAACATAATCACATTTAAAAAATAAAATGATCAACAAGAAAGAACCAATGAATACATCATGGTAACGCTGTCGACTTTCTATTAACTAAAAAGCGAATGGGTAAGGAGAAAATTGTACGATAATCGTAACAAGGCTAAAGCAGACTTATTTGATTATATTGAAGTCTTTTACAACAAAATTATGTGTCTATAAAATAGAGGGTACATCAAACAAATCATTAATTTAAAATTGGAGGTGGGATAAAGATGATTCAGTGATGAAAATAAAACAAAGGCATAAAGTTAAATGTGACCACAAACAAAACAAGGTGCAGATGCACCTTGTTATATTTAGCTATAAAATTTTAACAGCTAATTAAAATACATAACCTACGCTAACCATGTATACCAATGGATCGATGTCTGTTTTAATTTTGTAACTATCAGTTCCAGCTTTGAATGTTACATCAGTACTGATATCCGCATACATCACTGATGCATTCACTAGCCATTTTTTATTAATTTTATAATCCACACCAACCTGCGCAGCTAGGCCAACAGAGTTACTCAAATCTAAGTCTGACAAACCTGCGCCAGTGCCCGTTGAGTTAAAGTCCGTATCAAAGAAAACGGTAAAGTTAATGCCTGCGCCAACATAAGGACGGAATTTAGAGCCTGAATCACCAAAGTAATATTGTGCTAATAATGTTGGTGGTAAATGACTAACCTCAGCAATGACGCCTGTCGCTTCAAGCGCAACTTCATGGGTAAATGGACTGGCTGCAACGAGTTCAATACCGATGTTATCTGTTGCCATGTAGGTAAAGTTAAGACCAAGTTGAGTATTATCATTCACTTGGAATTCACCTAAATTACCTAAACCAGTGATATTTACATCATCACTTGACTCATTTGGTGCGACAACCATAGCGCCGGCACGAACAATAATATCACCTTGTTGATGAGCGAAAGCAGGGACTGCAAGCGTTGC
>NZ_JASJHF010000298.1:0-9396 GCF_033791185.1 Moritella sp.
GGTGATTATAATTATATTAATATGTTTGTCATTTATGAATACCTTTTCGGAAGTTTTATGAGAAATAAACAAATAACACTGTATAAAATCATAGTTTCTGATTAAAACGGCGGCAGAATCGGTAGCTAATTAGATAAGAAACTTGAACATCGATAAATCTATGTTTAAGCCCGCATGATAAAACATAGATTATTGCTACAATTACTTTATAACTGTATATAAAAACAGTGTTTGTTATTTTATAATACCAAATACACCTTTTTACGAGTTATAAGGAAATCCACCATGTCTGTTCGTAACCTCAAAGATGGCCACAAGAAACCTTGGCTTTGTGAATGTTACCCAATGGGTCGCAGTGGCCGCAGAATCAGAAAGCGATTCGCGACAAAAGGAGAAGCGCTGGCATTTGAAAGTTACACAATGAAAGAGGCTGACAACGCTCCTTGGATGGGTAGTAAAGTTGACACCAGAACGCTATCTGAATTAATTTCCATTTGGTATGTGCTGCACGGCAAAAATTTAAAATCAGGCGTTCATACTCACAGGCGCTTAGAACTAATTTGTGAAAATTTAAACGATCCAATAGCGTCAAAATTAACGACTAATGATATCGCCTATTACAGAGCTGGCAGGCTATCAAAAAAAGGTGAACCAGTTGAAATATCAAAAACCACACATAATTTTGATATTCGAATTTTGCGTTCAATGTTTAATGAGTTAACTCGTTTGAATGAGTGGGAACACACCAATCCAGTCGCAAATGTGCGTCCTTTAAAAAGCACAGAGCGTGAATTAAGCTTTTTAAGTAAACAACAAATTGCAGATTTATTAGAGTCAGTTGAATCAAAGCCAAATAGTCAGGACATTAAAAATGTCATCTTAATTTGTCTAATGACAGGGGCGAGAATACGTGAAGCGATCAACTTAAAAGGATCGCAACTATCGGAATACAAAATCACGTTCATTGAAACAAAGGGGCGAAAAAATAGAACAGTTCCTATTTCAAAATCCTTTTACCATCAGATTAAAACTGGTGAAAGCGGCAGTTTATTCCATTGTAGTTACGAAAGGCTGCATAACCGAATCAAAACGTGTATAACAAGCCTGCCTAAAGGCCAAGCAACACACGTTCTACGTCACACATTTGCAGCTCACTTTATGATGAACGGCGGAAATATATTAGTATTACAGCAAATTCTAGGGCACAGAGAGATTAAGCAAACAATGGCATACGCGCATTTTTCACAGTCTCACTTAAACGATGCGGTGTTGTTTAATCCCGTCAGTGACATGTCGCAAACCATATAAAAAATGGCGGCAAAATGGCGCACTAGGCAAAAATATACACTAGATTATACGAATATATGCTTAATACGGTTACTAGAAACCAGCTAGATATAAGTTAACATCACTAATATCAAACACTTAAATAAAAGAAACATAATATAATATGTTACAAGGAATCATATGAGTCTTGAAGTTCGTGACCTGTCTATTTTATTAATTGAGCCTTCTACTACACAACGTAAATTTATTAGAACCCAATTGCAGGATGCTGGTGTTGATAACATCGAATGCGTTGTTTCACTCGAGCAGGCAAAACAAAGTTTAACGGGCTTTATTCCCGATTTAATCATCAGTGCAATGTATTTTGAAGATGGCTCTGGTGCTGAGTTTGCTGAGTTTGTAAAGTCTAACGTCCTCACAGAAAGTATCGCCTTTATGCTCATCTCTAGTGAGCAGCGCTTCTCGGTATTAGATAAAGTAAAACAAGCTGGCGCTATTGCCATTTTACCTAAGCCGTTTAAATTTGTTGATTTACAGCGCGCTCTTAATGCCACGCTTAGCTATATTGAACCAGAAGAAATGGAGTTAGATCTCTACGATGTAACCGCATTGAAAGTATTGGTTGTCGATGATAGTTTAACGGCAAGAAAACATATCTGCCGGGTACTCTACAGTATGGGTATTGTCGGTGTGACGACTGCTGAAAATGGTGTAGAAGCATTAGAATATTTGGCCCACAATGCATTCGATTTGATTGTCACCGATTACAATATGCCAGAGATGGATGGCAAAGAGCTGGTTGAGAAGATCAGAATGAATCCAGAGTTAGCTTACCTACCAATCATGATGGTGACGTCTGAAGAAGGTAACGCTCAATTAAGCGCAGTAAAACAAGCAGGTGTATCAGCACTGTGCGACAAGCCTTTTGATATCGATACCGTTAGAATGCTTGTTCAACAGCTATTAAATGAGCAATAGCAGAGCATCACAATGAAACCTAATGTCTGGGCTATACCGGGTATATTTATGTTTTATGGCTCTTCGCTTGAAGCTAAGTCACATAAACACAATGCAATACAAATAGTCTGGCCCAGTGCGTGTTCAACGGTCACGATTCTTGACACTCAGGTAGTTACCCCGCTCATTATTGCCTCTGATATTACGCATAAGTTAGAGATGCAAGCGGGCTGGGTAATTTTAGTTGAGCCGCAATCTTGGTTAGGTGTATTACTGTCTGCCTATTTACAAAACGACCCATATCGACAAATTACGAATCTAGCACGCTTTACCTCTGCAAACCAATCTGTAATGGTCGAGTTCGCGGCAGTAGCCACAATATTGACCCCTCTCCTCCTTAGCCTTAATATTACTTGGCAGCAAAGCGACGAACAGTACAATATTAACGGTAATAAATTGGACGATAGAATTAATTCACTGCTTCATCGGCTTAATGGCTGCTTTGGAAAGGAATGTTTAAAGCCAAACCGTTGGCGAGCCAATGCAGTGGCAAGTGAATTAGCGATTTCAGAAAGTCGATTCTTGCACCTGTTTAGACAAGAGATGGGCATTGCATGGCGACCTTATTTGCTATGGCGACGCTTGCTTTGTGCTGTCCAGGCAATAGAGTATGGAAAAAATGCAACAGAATCGGCCTACCTCGCCGGATTTTCAGATAGCGCACACTTAAGCAGAACATTTCACAATACATTTGGCATGACATTACGTGATGCGAAATTGTCATTGAATCAAATGGACAGTTAATAAGTTAGCCAGTTTATTCAATTTTTAGCACATCACTTTGCTTATTCTAATCACTCAAACCAGTGAACGGAGTAAATCATTATGACGATTAATCAAGCTTACCTGCAAACGACACCAATGCTGGACTATCTTAATGAGGATATTCAGCAGCTCATCACGCTACATGGATGGCGAGATCTTTCTCAATACGATGCAATTGGCGCTGTGTACAATTTTGTACGCGACGATATTACATTTGGCTACAACCGCGACGATACCTTAACAGCAAGTCAGGTATTAAAAGATGGCTACGGCCAATGCAATACGAAGGGCACGTTATTAATGGCCTTGTTACGGGCGTTGAGCATTCAAAGCCGATTTCATGGCTTTACTATTTATAATCAGCTGCAACAAGGTGCAATACCCAGCTATCTTTTCTTTTTCTCACCACAGAAAATCATTCATAGCTGGGTTGAGATATATTTCGCTGGGCGCTGGTTAAATTTAGAAGGTTATATTATTGACCGCCAATATCTAACCGTGATCCAGGCTAAATTCGCAGATAACGGTGACACATTTAGTGGCTTTGGTATTGCCACTAAATGCTTAAAAAAACCCGCAAACGAATGGCAAGGAAACAGTACTTATATACAAAAAGAAGGGATTGCCGATGACTTCGGGGTTTATTCTCAACCAGATGATTTTTATAATGAAAAAGGCAGCAATCTCACTGGTATTAAAAAGTTGATATTTCGTTATTTATTACGACATTTAATGAACAAAAATGTCGATAATATCAGGAATGAAAAGTTATAACATAAACCGTTATTTTAAGCTAAATAAAGTAAGGGGTCACAAGACCCCATGCTGCTATCATCCAAGATTAATCGGAGTTTTAATGCCTTTTAACTGTTGAAATGAGCTAGCTTTTGCATCTTTTAAAAACTCAGCCATATACGGCATTTCCAATTGTTCAACACGGATAGCCGCATATAAAGTCGTCCAACAGCTTTCTTCACCGAGTGGCTTGGCTAAGATGTAATCTTTTTCTAAATATTCGGTTAACGCCCAGTTAGGCAAAGCCGCCACACCACGTCCACTTGCCACCAGCTGTAACATCATAATAGTTAACTCAGCATGGCGAATTGCATGTGGAGAAACGCCCGCTGGATCTAAAAATAAATTAAATATATCAAGACGTTCTCGTTCAACAGGATAAGTAATTAGCGTTTCTTCAGCCAGATCCTCTGGGTCAATATAACTTTTATCTGCCAGAGCATGATGACGGCTCACAGCAAGCATCGGTTGATAACTAAAAAGCGGCTCATAATGAATCCCAGATAATACTTGTGGATCTGACGTCACAACTAAATCGACATCTCCGCGTTTAAGCGCTGGTAACGGTGCAAAACTAAAACCAGAAGCTAAATCAAGCTCAACCTCAGGCCATTGGTCACGAAAGACGTCAATTGCTGGCATGAGCCATTGAAAGCAACTATGGCACTCGATTGCCATATGCAAGCGGCCTGCATTACCCGATAATAAACGGCTAATATCACGCTCTGTATTAGCAAACATAGGCAACACTGACTTTGCTAATTTAAGCACCCTCTCTCCAGCCACAGTAAAACGTAAGGGTCTGGTTTTACGGATAAATAATGTGGTATTCAAGCGTTCTTCAAGATCTTTAATTTGATGTGATAACGCCGATTGTGTCATGTAAAGACTTTCTGATGCTTCGACTAATGAACCTGTTTGCTCTAATGCGATAATTGTTTTCAAATGCTTAACTTCGAGCATCGTTAATTTCCTTTTGCACTGATGACTGGATTTAGCATAATCGTTACTTCAATTTTTTTCAACTTTATCAATAAAAATATGAATTTGATTCATGTGGAAGAGTGTTCAATACTTTAGCCATCTAAACGGCTTTACGTTTATAGATATCAACTAAATCAAATGGAGTTGCAAATGGCTAAATCACACATAGTAGGTTTCCCACGTATCGGTGCGGACCGCGAATTAAAAAAAGCAATTGAATCATATTGGAAAAATGACATCACTAAAGTTGAACTCGAAGCCGTTGGCAAACAATTGCGAGCGAAACATTGGCAGCAACAAATTGATGCCGGACTTGACTTCATCACTGTGGGTGACTTCGCTTGGTACGATCAAGTATTAGCATTATCAGCAACCTTAGGTGTGATCCCTGCTCGCCATCAAGAAGACAACATCACACTCGATACATTATTTAATATGGCGCGTGGTTCTAGCCCGTGTTGTGGTCAACAAGCCGCTGCATGTGAAATGACAAAATGGTTCGATACTAACTATCATTACCTTGTTCCAGAGCTAAACGAAACGCAAATATTTGCACTCAGCTACAACCAATTGATTGAAGAGATCCAAGAAGCCAAAGCACTTGGTTTACCAATTAAAGCCAGCCTACTTGGCCCCGTAAGCTATTTATGGTTAAGTAAAACCAACAGTGATTTTGATAAGCTGACCCTCCTACCTCAACTTGTTGAGACGTATCAACAGCTGCTTAATAAAATTGAAAATGAAGGCGTTGAATGGGTACAAATTGAAGAACCGATTCTAGTACAAGATCTAACCACTGAATGGCATAATGCGTTCAACACAAGTTATGCTGAATTAGCCAAAGGTAACAGCAAACTTTTACTCACCAGTTACTTTGGTGCGCTAGGCGATAATGCCGAGTTAGTATTCTCACTGCCTGTTGATGGTTTCCACATTGATTTATCTCGTGCGCCAACACAATTAGATACGGCATTAGCATTGCTGCCTGATACCGCTATTTTGTCTGCAGGTATCGTTAACGGGCGTAACATTTGGCGTAACGATCTAGCTCAATCAGTGAATGCCTTACAGCAAGCTAAAGCACTATTGGGTGATCGCCTATGGGTTGCATCGTCATGTTCATTACAGCATAGCCCTGTTGATCTGAATAACGAAACAGAGCTAGATAGTGAGCTGAAATCTTGGTTAGCCTATGCAGCACAAAAACTGACAGAGATTAGCACCATCAATTCATTGCTAAACGGTGATGATTCAGAGCCGCTTAGCACGCAATTAAACGAATCCGCCGCAGTGGTACTATCTCGTGCAGCGTCACCTCGTATTCACAATGCCGCAGTTAAAGCACGTGTTGCCGCGATAACCGATCAAGACGCGCAACGTCATAGTCAGTTTTCTCAGCGTATTGTTAGCCAACAGCAAGAACTTAACTTGCCACTATTTCCAACCACAACTATAGGTTCGTTCCCACAGACCAGTGACATTCGTCAAACCCGTAATCAATTTAAACAACATCTGATAAGCCAAGACCAATACGTCACTAAAATGCAAGCTGAGATCAAAGATGTGGTAAAACGCCAAGAAGCACTCGGGCTTGATGTACTGGTACATGGCGAACCAGAGCGTAATGACATGGTTGAATACTTCGGTGAATTACTCGATGGTTTCGCCTTCTCAAAAAATGGTTGGGTACAAAGTTATGGTACGCGTTGCGTAAAACCACCCATCATCTTTGGTGACATTTCTCGCCCAGCACCGATGACTGTGGCTTGGAGTCAGTATGCACAAGCGCAAACCAGCAAGTTAATGAAAGGCATGCTAACAGGCCCTGTTACTATCTTATGTTGGTCATTTACCCGTGACGATATTAGCCGTGAACAACAAACCAACCAAATTGCATTGGCGATTCGCGATGAAGTGGTTGATTTAGAAAAGGCAGGCATTAAAGTCATTCAAATTGACGAACCGGCATTGCGTGAAGGTTTGCCACTACGTAACAGCGAACAGCAAGCGTATTTAGATTGGTCAACAAAAGCTTTCCGTATCAGCGCATCGGGTGTGAGCGATAATACCCAGATCCATACGCACATGTGCTACTGCGAATTTAATGAAATTATGCCGTCGATTGCAGCGTTAGATGCCGATGTGATAACGATTGAAACATCACGATCTAATATGGATCTATTGTCCGCCTTTACTGATTTTAGTTACCCAAATGACATTGGTCCGGGTGTATATGACATTCACTCACCAAATGTGCCGAGTGTCGAATGGATGACGCAGTTAATTACCAACGCAAGCGAATACATTGACGTGGCACGCTTATGGGTTAATCCTGATTGCGGTCTTAAAACACGTGGTTGGCAAGAAACTGAAGCTGCATTACAGAACATGGTCAGCGCCGCGCATAACTTAAGAGAGACTTTTTCTCACAAGTCTTAGTACATAACATTATCTGTCACATACAAAAAGGAGAGCAATCGCTCTCCTTTATTTTATCTTGCTAAGTAATTAATTCAACCGACTAATCAAACTCGCCAATCAATTAGTAATCGACTGCAGCGCGCTGGCTGGTAATGCTTTTCATCATTGGTAACACAGCTTGATGCTTCGGGTGGTCTTGATACACGTCTAGTGCAGCGCGAGAATCTAAGTCCGCAATTAATACCAAATCGTAAGATCCCGCACCTTGTAAACAATCAATGCCAACTTCCAAACGTTGTAACCCAGGAATTTGACCATTAAGCGCTTCAAGTGCTTCTTTCGCTAATTTAGCATTTGTGCTTTTATCATTACCATTAGCAGTGTCTTGTAAAGTCCACATAACAATATGTTTGAACGCCATGATTGTTCGATCCTTTTTAACAAACGAATAATTCACCCAACTCACTTGGGGATTGAAGAAAGAGCAGTATAACTTTTAATCGTCGATTTGGCTGGATGAATATCAAAATTTCATAACATTTTCACAGTAGCATCACCAATGAACCTTATACCTATCAATACCGCGCAACGTTAATAGATAAACTTAGACACCATGATTAATAGTTACAATGATTCATCAGATTCAAGCGTGCATTATCGAGGGAGGTACATTTTTTATTTAAAATTAGTCATTTTTATTGAGCTCTGGAATGTGATTTCTAAATAAAACCAATATGATTAACTCAACTGAGAAAAACCTTAATCTGAATACTTTCACTAGGAGTGATAATCATGGCTAACTTACTAAACCAAGTAGAAACTATCTACAATGTCGCAAAAGAAACAGCAAAAACGTCTATCACTGCAGGTTTTGGTGTTTATGGCACAATCATTGATGAAGCATCAAAGTCATCAGATAAAGCAACTCAACTTTTCGAATCTCTAGTTGAGCGCGGTGCACAAGTTGAACCTCAAGTAAAAGAACAAGTTTCTGCACTTCTAGGTAAAAGAATCTCTTTAGAATCAATTGAAACTAAAGCACAAAGTATCACTGGTCGCTTTACTGGTGTTCAAGGTCAAAAATTGAATGAAGTAGAAAGCAAAATTGACCTACTTGCTACTATGATCAGTGAACTAAAAACTGAACCAGCAAAAGTACAAAAAGTGATTAAAGCACCTGCAAAAGCAACTGCTGAAGCATAATAATACTTTGATTGCATAATCAATTAATGGGGGACGCTGTCCCCCTTATTCCCTACCTGAGAATCTCTACTACCACTTAGCCTATACCCTTTCAATTCGCATCAACATTACCGCTAACTGTTTTTCATTTGCATTTGCACTTTACCATGTAAAAACTACTATTAAGTAATATCAATATACCGTATACCATCGAGTAAGGACTAAGAATGAGCCAAGTTAGCTTAACTTATAACCCTGTTGAAGATCGCATGTTACTTATCGTTTCGAATAATATAAATCATCCTCAATGGTGGCTCACTCGGCATATGTGCAAAAAATTACTAGAAATGCTCAATGCCGAATTAACCCTGCAGTATGAATTAGATAAAATTCAATCTTGCTACAAAGAAAATAAAACCAATCAAGAAACATCATTTGCAGATAAGCACCAGCAAGCCTTGCATGACGCCGCAGGCAGAACTGAAATACAGAAAAAATCAACACCAGCACAACCCGATGCATTACTCACCACCCGGATCTCGTTAGATAAAAAGCCAGATAATTTAGTCGCTTTATATATTTATTCTCGAGACAACCATGGCATTTGCCTTGATCTGGATAATAACGGCTTACATATTTTTCTAGATATGATGCTAAAAGTAGCCATAAAAGGGGAATGGGGTTTAAAACAAGCAAGATCTATCGAAAATAAGCTAATCTAATAGATCTGAATAAGAGGATGCTAACTGTAGCTACCACCCTCTTGAATATAGACAATAAGGTATGATCTTTTATTCGTTATCTTCGCTTGAATTACCGCGGCGAGTTAGCTGTTCGCGCAAGTTAGGCGGAATACCCACAATTGTTAGCGTATCGGTTTGTGCATCATAACTAATACGCTCACCCATTAATTTCTGGTCGAAACTAACACTTAAACCACCACCC
>NZ_JASJHF010000299.1:0-3274 GCF_033791185.1 Moritella sp.
CTCCTTGCCTAACGTTAACTCCGTATCATTGGCCTGCTGCGCGAGTTGCTCTGTCACTT
The DNA here is from genome assembly GCF_033791185.1 of Moritella sp. GTDB lineage: Bacteria > Pseudomonadota > Gammaproteobacteria > Enterobacterales > Moritellaceae > Moritella. Next base: position 60 of record NZ_JASJHF010000299.1, read on the forward strand.
GTTGGATGGCACTATCCAATCGGATATTTTCCATCTCAATCGATTCAAAGCTACGCTGTGGGATCGCAGGCATCACAGCATCAAAATGAACTACCGGACCTGTCACTATACCAGCGCAAACAGCAAGACCATTTAACGCCCCTTCCACTTTTTCCTCTGATACAGTACTATTTTCGCTTGCAGCATCAGTGATTGGTGATTTCTCACTCTCTATCGAGTCACCGAAATGACAAGTAGTCAAACGAATAAATTCAGCAATTGCCAGTTCAGCTTCATCACCCGATGCATACAAACAGATCTCATCACCACACTGTATATTCAGTTTTGCAATGGCATTCAAACTCTTAGCATTCGCCCTCTCGCCCAGTTTTGCTAGCTCAATGGTCGCATCTACAGCAGCCATCGTAGCGACAATTAATGCGGCAGGTCGAGCATGAATACCGTGTGGGTTTTGCACCACAAATGCAGTTGATAACTCTTCAGCACCGTCAACACTAGGTGTAGTAACGCAAGTCACAAGCTCTGGCTCATCCATCAAATGACTTTGCTTACCAGCCAAAGCCCCCATCGCTTCAGCAATGACCATATCCATGGGTAAATTAGCCGCAGCAGCAACACCAGCCGCCATCGCCCCTTCTACAATCGGCGCAGAGCAAAGATGAACCGTTTCAGCGAGTTCAGCTGGTAGTAGCTCAATAGCAACCTCGGTACTTAATAGCGCACTACCTAAATCCATTAAAACGAGTACACCACCATCATCATGGACCTCTTCGATCGCAGACATGACTCGAATGCTATCAGTTCCGATAGGATACTGCTCATCATCGACGCCACCAGCAATAGCCATATTACATTTTCCCTGGGTCATCTGGGTAACTAGCTCAGCAATACCTTCGGCTAATCGTCGGCTGTGTGAAACAATTACTATACCTACCATTGTATTACCCTCCAGAAACAATACGTTGCAAAGATTTCATCATCATCATACTTGATGTTGCGCCGGGATCTTGATGGCCGATACTGCGCTCACCAAGATAACTAGCACGACCTTTCTTGGCTTGCATTGCAATCGTTGCAGTCACGCCCTCTTCGGCAGCTTGCACCATCAGATCTAGCGCTTTTTCTAAGGTAAATCCTTGCTCTATAGCAACGCGACCGGCATCGACAACCGGCCACCAAACATCACACATGGTTTTATCACCAATATTTGCTCTCCCTCGAGAGACAACACCTTCAACGCCAGCGTTGAGCATGTTAACCGTCTCTTCCAAGTTCAGCTGATCTTTACCAGCGACAACACCAGCGGCACGGATATAGAAGGTGCCATATAAAGGTCCACTCGCCCCACCGACGCTCGATAACAACGTCATACCCGCAGTTTTCATGATGGTACTGATATCTTGTTTTTCGATACTTGGAATTTTTTCCGCCACTCGTTCAAAACCACGATTCATATTTAGCCCATGGTCGGCATCACCAATATCGGCATCAAGTTGAGTCAGAAAATCGCGTTGTTCAACAAAAACCTCGGCACAGTCTTTTAACCAAGCTAAAATGTGTTCTTTTTTAATATACATAGTCATCATCCTTAACAGCCCCATCGTAATGCAGGTGTATTTACTGGTGCATCCCACAATCGTAAGATTTCATCATCTGCTTTTAATAACGTAATTGAAAAGCCTTCCATATTCAGCGAAGTACAGTAATTACCAACCAAATTACGCGCTATTTTGTATCCAGCGCTTTCACAGTTTTGGTGTAATCGACGGTACGCGCCGTACAGTTCAGAGCCTGGCGTTCCACCTAGACCATTAACTAATACAATATAGTCACTGTCGGATTCAAACGCTTCGGTTTCAATTTCAACATCCTGCCACTCACCTAGATCACGGTTCCATTCACGTAATTCTCGGGTATATGGTGGGCAATCAATAAGCTCTGCAAACATTTGGTCTACCAAACTGTCTAAGTCTTTATAAGTACGTCGTTCAATACCCGGTTCACCGTGAATACCAACACCGAACTCAATTTCATCATCCGCTAGAATAAACGACGGTTTACCGGCGGCAGGTACTACACAAGCTGATAAAGCCACCCCGAATGAACGTGATATATTATTCACTCGTCGCGCTAATTTTTCACATTGTTCAAGGTCATAGCCTTCTTCCGCTGCCGCACCAACAATTTTCTCGACCAAAACCGTGGCAGCAACGCCACGACGGCCTGCTGTATATAGGCTATCTTTTACCGCAACATCATCATCAATCAATACAGAACCGACTTTAATACCATCAGCATGTAACATCTCAACCGCAGTTTCAAAATTAAGCACATCACCAGTATAATTTTTAATAAAAAACAGAATGCCATTATCATTGTTAACTTTATGACCACACTCATACATCTGGTCCGGTGTTGGTGAGGTAAAAATTTCGCCCGGACAAGCAGCCGTTAACATACCCTTACCGATAAACCCAGCGTGTAATGGTTCATGTCCGTTACCACCACCGGATAATAAAGCCACCTTACCCTGAGCAGCATCTCGCCATACATAACGTGGGTCTAAAGATACATTTAATTCTGGATGCGCCAGATTAAGACCCTCAATCTGTTCTTTAACCACATTTTCAACTTTGTTAATTAGTTTTTTCATGGTGTATCTCCAATTGGTTACTATTTAAGAATTAACCCTAGTATCAACAAATAAACGCGGACTGCAAACAGCTTAATTTTTGTTTCAATTTGAAACAAAAAAATCTAAAAAATGATTCAAAATGAAACAAAATAAAATTCTAGGAGGTAGAACGTGATGGACCTCTAAATATTGTTCTCAATATAATAATAAAAAGGTCTATTTGTGCATACCATCATGGAAAAAATGATAAAAACAAATAATTTAGTTACCTTGACCCATGTTTGATTTATGTTGGTTACAAGCTTTAAAGCAGCAGAATTGTTTGCTTAAAACCGAACCTAATCATGAAAATAAACATATAAAGGAATTAATTATGGATAAAATCATTATATCTCCAAGTAAGTATGTTCAAGGCGAAAATTTACTAGCAAGTATTGGTAAGTATGTAAAACCGATCGGTAGTAATCCAATGGCTATTGCAGATGGTTTTGTCACTGACCTCGTTGGTCAAACAATTAAAGAAAGTTTTTCGCAAGCTGATATGCCGCTGAGCATGGAGTTATTTAATGGTGAGTGTTCA
>NZ_JASJHF010000300.1:0-45561 GCF_033791185.1 Moritella sp.
AATGCTAAACTGAAAAAATAGCGTTTTATCTCGCTCTAAATTAGTATTTTAAAATTAGAAAAAGCCACTCATTTTAGTAATGAGTGGCTTTTTTATTGAGTATTAATTTAGCCGTAATTAAATTGTATTAAATTTACTTAATCCTTAGCCTTAGAGTTTTAGCTCTATCTTCTTTGTGGTTAAATTAGCGCTTTAATATTGACTCACATAGGATCAAGTCATGAATAAATTAGCCACTCTCGCTTCGGCAATGCTATTAAGCTTCTCTGTAAATGCGGCACAGGAAGTGTCAGGCGTTGCTGTTCCGGATAATGTATCTGTTGAAGGCGCATCACTTAATTATCAAGGTGCGGGTGTTCGTAGTAAGTTCTTTATTGATCTATATGTAGGTTCGCTATTTACACAAACAGTGAATAAAGATGTCATAAACAGCCAAGATGTCAGTGCAATTCGTCTGAATATTATCTCAGGTTTGATTACCTCTGAAAAAATGGTGAGTGCGATTAATGAAGGTTTTGACGGTGCGACGGCGGGTAATATTGCGCCTATTGCAGCTGAAATTGCAGAATTTATTGGTGTGTTTAGTGAAGAAATAGTGAAAGGCGATCAATTTACGCTAGTGAGCTTACCTGGTAAAGGTTTAATGACGTATAAAAATAATGAAAAGTTATCAACAATTGATAACGAGGTTTTTCGTCAGGCGGTATTAGCTATTTGGCTAGGTGATGAGCCAGCAGATGATGATCTTAAAGACGATATGCTGGGTTTATAATTAGCGTTGTCGCAATATTATTACGCAGCTTATGATGAATAAAAAATAGAAGAGCAATAAAAATGGCTTACGGATAAGATTATTTCTTAGCGTAAGCCATTTTTTATGGAACGTATAACCAATTGTCAGTTATCGATAAGCGATTGCTGTTTTAAGTGCTTACTTTAGTTACATCAACATAAAGGCGTAGTGACTGACCTGGTTGAATGTATTTCTGATTGGCCAACCCGTTCCAGCGTACAACATCTTTAACTTTAACATTAAATTTATCGGCAATACGGGCAAGGGAATCACCTTGGCGAACCTTGTAGGTAATATTACGCATAATGCCTTTACCGTGAGCACTACTTTGTTTTTTACCTTGCCAAACGACTAATTTTTGATTGATTTTTAAAGTATCTTTTGGTGCGATATTGTTCCACTTCGCTAAACTATTGTGGTCAACTTTATAGGCCCGTGAAATATCCCATAAGTTATCACCGGACTGCACTTTATGGATAACTTTAAAGCGACCTGCTGGTTTGTCTTGGCGACGAGCGATGCGTGATGATTCGCTAAATTTATAATAATCGAGATCTTTAGCAGCCATTGGGATCAATAGCGCTTGGCCGATCTTGATCATGCTGCTGTCTAGGTTGTTAACCGAAGCAATGATCTTGCTAGAAGTGTTATAGTTCTGGGCAATCTCACCTAGGCTATCGCCTGATTTAACTTTATAACGCACCCAGTTTAAACGGCCTTTAGCATCAGTTTTTGTTAATGCAGCTTCAAACTTTTCGACATTCTCGTTCGGGATTAATAATGTATGTGGCCCATCAGGCGCTGTTGCCCATTGGTTAAATCCCGGATTAAGACGTTGTAGTTGAGCGACGTCCATGCCTGCTAAGTCGGCAGCCAGAGCTAAATCAATTTGACTGTCAACATCAACTTGTTGAATCGCAGGTTCGTTATCAATCACAGGTAACGTTAAGTTATACTTTTCAGCGTTTTGTAAGATATCAGCAAGGGCTAATAATTTCGGTACGTATGCTTCTGTTTCTTTTGGTAGTGATAACGACCAGAAGTCTGTGGCTAAGCCAGCTTTTTTATTACGCTGAATAGAACGACCGACGCGACCTTGACCTGAATTATACGAAGCAAGGGCATGTAACCAATCTCCATCAAAGCGACGGCTTAGGTATTCCATATAGGTCAGTGCTGCACTTGTTGATGCTAATACGTCACGACGACCATCGTACCACCAGTTTTGCTCTAGACCGTATTGTGTTGCAGTACCGGGTACAAACTGCCACATACCTGATGCACTGCCGTGTGAATAAGCAAATGGGTCGAAGGCACTTTCTACTACGGGGAGCAGGGCTAGTTCAAGCGGTAAGTTACGACGTTCAAGTTCTTCAACAATAAGATATAAAAATGGTTCGGCACGTTCTGATACGGTTTTTAAATGCTGAGGGTGATCTAAAAACCACTTACGGTGTTTGGCAATGCGGGCATTATCTGGAATGGGGATCGTCATTTGCTCAGCAATTCGAACCCAAACATTATCAATCGGCTCGACGGTTACGTCTTCAGCTACAATAAGTTTGGCAATATTGTCTTCTGTTGCACTATCTAAACCGCTGTCTTTATTGCTGGCTTTTGGAGATGGGGCAACGACAGGCGTTAGAGTTGTTTGCACATCGTTACTGTGATCTTCTGGCGTCATTTGACACCCGCTCAGTAATATCAATACCGGAATGGATAATTTAAATTTCATATACATCTTATATTAGTGAAAAACAGGGATATGCTAATCGCCAACGAAAGACAAAGCAAGCTTATCATTGCTGGCGTTTAGCGTAATTATTTCCTTAAAAATGGTCTTTCCAAGTTCTTAATGCAGTGAATACCGCTTTTTCGCTGGTGAGGATATCAAGCAGTTTATGCTCCATTGCCATACTGACGGTTGCTTCGTTAGTACGTAAGAAAACATTGATTTCCTTTTCATTTTTAAGGCTATTCGGCACCGTTGGTAGCCCGCGTTGACGCAATTTTGCGGTATGCTCAATGTGTTTTTTTAGCGCGTTGTTTTGTGGCTCTACGGCATAGCAAAACATTAAGTTTGTTTGGGTATATTCGTGAGCTGGGTACACTAATATATTTTCATCTAAGGCTTTAATGCGTTGTAACGATGCAAACAGCTCTGACGCGCTACCATCAAGAATACGACCACATCCTCCCGAGAATAAAGTATCACCAGAGAACAACATGGTTTTATTATAGTAAACAACATGCTCACGTTTATGTCCGGGAGTCGCCATGACGGTTAATGCTAAGCTATGCTCAAGTAAACTTAGCTGGCTATTTTCTGTAACGAGAGTAACGGGGGCGGCGACGTTGATATCTATTGATGAATAGACTTGCACTGGATGCGATGTTGCCGCAAGGATATCACTAATACCATCGATATGATCATAGTGGTGATGGGTAATTAAAATCGCATCGAGAATTAAATTTTGCTGATTGACCACTTGTAATACGGCTTCGGCTTGGCCGGGATCAACGATACAACAGTGATTATTTTCAGTGTTTTTGATCAACCAAACATAATTGTCGCTAAATGTTGGTATAGATATGACTTCAAGCATTGCATCGCTCTCTTTATGGGATTATCTTTAATTATATATAAAACAAAATTTTAGCGGATATTGTCGTGTTAATAAAACCTGCACATCATAAGCATAAGATTACAAACCCTCATTCTTGGAATGATCTTCCTATGGGGGAATGGTTGGCTAGCCAGATTCAGGCGCGCCTTGATGTCTGGTGCCCAAAAATATTTGGTTATCATTTACTAAAATTGGGTTCGTTAAGTGGTGAGCTTAATTGTTTTGGCAGCAGTATACAACATCAGGTCACGGCAACATCTGAGTTAGGTATGGGAGGACTGTTTGTTGATCCCGCTCATCTGCCTTTTCAGGAAAACTGTATCGATGCCTGCATTCTGACCCAATCATTGGATTTTTCTGCGGACCCCCACCAAGTATTACGAGAGGTCGAGCGGGTATTAACAGGTGACGGCTACCTGATCTTAAGCGGTTATAATCCACTGTCATTATGTGGCTTAGTCAAGTTACTTGGGGTTAAGCGTAATCACCCACCTTGGTCGGGAAGAATGTTTACACCTGCGCGTATTAAAGATTGGCTAGAATTACTCGGTTTCGAAATTATTCAAGATGACCGTTTTGGATTTACCTCGTTTCTTGGTAAGAAGCCATTAACATGGTGGTCAGAAAGTATTGGCCAAATGCATTTCCCTTCTTTTTCATCAGTCTATTTTATTGTTGCACGTAAACGCCGCGCGCCGATATCACCAGTCAAAAATTGGTGGCAAGTCAGCCATGCCAAACGTCGTTTTATAACAACGGGGGCGACTCAAAAGTTACCACATAAACCGTCTTAATTTTGCCCACGGCGATTTAGCGATGTTAGCAGGTGAATCGTAGGCTAATTCATACTAGAATAGCGGCAGTTTAATTGAAGTGGTGATATTTATGTCGTTGGACAATGTAGAGTTAATGCAAGGCGCTGGTCGTATCATCGTATTTGATACTGAAACAACCGGTATGAATGAAGGCGTGGGTGGCGTCCATATTGGTCATCGTGTGATTGAAATTGGTTGTATTGAATTAATTAATCGCCGTCCAACAGGGCGCACTTATCATGTTTATATCAAACCAGATCGTTTAGTTGACCCTGAAGCGATCGCGGTACATGGTATTACCGATGAATTTTTACAAGATAAACCAAGCTTCTCTACCATCGCTGCGGAGTTCATCGCTTTTATTGATGGTGCTGAGTTAGTGGCACATAACGCTTCGTTTGATATTAACTTCCTCGATCACGAATTTAGATTACTCAATAAAGGTCTGCCTGAAACTAAAGAAATTTGTAAGGTTACCGATACATTAGCTATTGCTAAGAAACTTTTTCCGGGTAAGCGAAATAACTTAGACGCACTTTGTAATCGTTATGGTATCGATAACTCGCATCGTACCCTGCATGGCGCGTTACTCGATGCGGAGATTTTGGCGGATGTATACCTGTTCATGACAGGTGGCCAAACTAAATTGAATTTATCGCAAGATAGTGCTAATTCGCAAGGTGGTAGTGGTATTCGTCGACTTGCAGCAACCCGCGCGCCATTGAAAGTGGTGCAAGCAACAGATGATGAATTGAAAGCCCATGATGAACGACTTGGTATCGTTGGTGATGCGCTGTGGCAAGTACATTAGGATAAGGAAAATCATGCGTAATACTTGGTTATTATGTGCATTTATTGGTGCTATTAGCATTAGTGTGTTTGCTGGCGCTCAAGGGGTTTATCAAACCAGTGATATTGCGCTGTTAGATAACCGCTTTCGTGTTGATTATGGTATTAAGCAGATCACTTTTATTATTGCGCGTGAACGTTTTTCTAAAGCGGTTATTCTAGTTCGCCCTGATGGCAGTAAAGTCTACATTTGGGATAAATCAGATAGTGTGCATTGGATTGAAGGCGAAGAACATGACATTATCACCGTTGAAAACCCGATGCCAGGCCCTTGGCAGGCAATAGGTAAAATTCAAGGTGACAATCGCATTCAGTTATTGTCTGATGTGCAATTGCAAGTCAACCGTTTGCCTATTCAGCTATATAGTGGCGAGCGTCTGAAAGTGAGCGGTGAATTATTGCATTTGGAACAGCGTCTGAATAAAAGTTATTTACGCGACGTTGAATTGATTATGACCGCTTATGGTTATAATCGCAGCGAAGATGAAAATTTTAATTTTATGTCTCAAGAACTCGCTAGATTTAATGATAAAGGCGTTTTTTTTGATGAGTTACCTGAAGATGGGTTATTCACTACATACTTGCAACTTGATTTAGCCACAGGTAAATATAAGTTTGAAGTTGCGGTAAAAAATCATGCTTTCACGCGTAGTTTCAATCAAGACGTGATCCTGTTTCCGAAACCGATAAAAACACAGATGTTGCCGCTACCGGCCAATGCCGATCCGCAGTTAAAACTGACTTATGATATTGATGAATTAAAGCCCGAGAGCATTGTGATTAAAGGCCGTCTTGAGTCAGTTAATAGCGGTAAAAGTAGTGATTTTGTTATTTATGCTGAAGCCGGGATGGCGGAACAGATCCATACGTTTGCACGACCCGCAGAGTTTGGTAGTTATACCATAGAGCTAAAGTTGTTTGCGACCACAATAGCAGGGCGTGAAATTACCATTAATATGCCTTCAGAAGCCTTCGTGATACCAAAACCTATTTTCATTGATAGTGCGCTACTCCCCGTGGCAATAGCCTCCCAAGCTGAAATGACCGACCCTGCAATGGGTATTTTCGAGGATAGCGAGAGAGACTGGAATTTATTGTTGTGGGTTATTGGTGGTCTAGTCTCGTTACTTATTTTAGCGGTTGCGGCCTTGTTTAGTATTAAATTTTGGCAAAAACGTAAATTTGAAAAAGTGATATCAGAGCAAATAGACAGTGATATAACATCATCAAAGCCAGCAGCGTCTACTGATGAGCTGAGCACGATGACAGATTTGGATCTGAATTCACTGGATAAATAGCTTGATATTTAATCAATTAAGCGATGCCGTGAATTTGTGCTAGATAAGATTCGCATTACCCAGTATTTAATCGACCTTTCACGATTAACACTTGTTTAAAAATTGTAATGCAATTAAAGTCGATGTTAATAAGATAGCCTGTATTTTCTAAGGTTATCTGGCTGGCTTTCAGATTAGATAGTCAGATTTAAATAGTCAACTTCTCAAATTAAGGTTAAAAATTATGGCGATTCAACGCACTTTTTCTATTGTTAAGCCTGATGCAGTAAGAAAAAATTTAATTGGTGCTATTTACTCTCGTATGGAAGCTTCTGGTTTACATATTATGGCTGCAAAAATGCTCCACCTTACCCGTGAACAAGCGGAAGGTTTTTATGCCGAACATGAAGGTAAAGTATTCTTCGAACCGTTGATGGAGTTTATGACCTCTGGTCCTATCATGGTACAAGTATTAGAAGGTGAAAATGCGATCACTTTCTATCGTGAATTAATGGGTACCACCAATCCTGAAACTGCAGCAGCAGGTACCTTACGTGGTGATTATGCCGAAAGCATGCGTTTTAATGCGGTACATGGTTCTGATAGTGAAGAATCTGCAGCACGTGAAATCGCTTACTTCTTTACCGAAAATGAAGTATGCGCTCGCTAATTAACTAGCGAAACGGGTTGTAAAGCAGTTGCGTAGCGATATGCGAGTGATTTACGGCCCGATTTTATGACTTCCGCTTTCACTTCTCCTACCTTTCAGATTATCCTCATCGCCTTTATAGCTGTTATTTAGCCTTAATTATTTGTTATCTCTTCCGATTATTTGTTATTTAAACTAACAGTGAATAAATTATTTTGTTTAATTCGGCCAATGCGCTAGCGTCTAGGCGTTAAACTTTGTACAATCCCGCGCCCTGAAACCTCAATTTTAGCATCGTCTTTTTTATCCCAGTATTCTTAAAATATTGTTTAAAATTGAGTCTTAAATTGTTTCAAACCGAATAAAATACATTATAGAGGCTCACTTCATGAGTAATAAAAAAATAAATCTATTAGACTTTGATCGCAACGCTATGCGCCAATATTTTTCTGACATTGGTGAAAAACCATTCCGTGCTGATCAAGTAATGAAATGGATTTATCATGAAGGTTGTGATGACATTAATGAAATGACTAACTTGAATAAAAAGTTACGTGAAAAATTATTACGTGAAACAGTTATTGAAGCGCCGCAAATTAGCCAAGAGCAACGCAGTGAAGATGGCACCATTAAATGGGCATTAAAAGTGGATGGCCAAGAATATGAAACGGTTTATATTCCAGATGGCGACCGTGCGACACTGTGTGTATCGTCACAAGTAGGTTGTGCACTAGAATGTACATTCTGCTCGACAGCTCAGCAAGGCTTTAACCGTAATCTACGTGTTTCTGAAATTATTGGTCAAGTATGGCGTGCAACACAAGTTATTGGTTTTAATAATAAGAAACGTGCAATTACTAATGTAGTTATGATGGGGATGGGCGAGCCACTGCTTAACATGACTAACCTCGTACCTGCATTAAACTTGATGTTAGATGATTATGGCTTTGGTTTATCAAAACGTCGTGTAACGGTATCTACTTCTGGTGTTGTTCCTGCGCTAGATAAATTAGGTGATTTAATCGATGTCGCATTAGCGGTATCACTACACGCGCCAAATGATGAACTACGTAACGAGCTAGTACCAATCAATAAGAAGTACAACATTGAAACGTTATTATCATCTGTTAAGACTTACATTAGTAAATCAAATGCCAATCGTCAGAAAGTAACCATTGAATATGTGTTACTTGACCACGTGAATGATTCGACAGACCAAGCACACGAATTAGCGCAGTTATTAAAAGATACGCCGTGTAAAATTAACTTGATCCCATTCAACCCATTCCCTGGTAGCGACTATGGTAAGCCAAGTAATAGCCGTATTGATCGCTTCAACAAAGTACTGATGACTTACGAAAATACCGTGACGATCCGTAAAACACGTGGTGACGATATTGACGCTGCTTGTGGGCAATTAGCGGGTGATGTGATCGACAGAACGAAGAGAACATTAAAAAAACGGATGCAAGGTGAAGAGATTTCAGTCAAAATGAGCGACTGATACTTTTGACTAGATGGATTTAGGCATGAAACGCTACGCTGTAGTAGGATTGATGGTAGTAGCGCTGGCTGGCTGTAGCTCACAAAGTTACATTGAAACCAGCGCTGGTTTAAGTGACAATTCGGTTGATAAGATGTCAGCGGCTCGAAGCCGTTTAACCCTTGCGTTAAAGTATATTGAAATCGAAAACTATCAAGAAGCGAAAATAAATCTGGATAGAGCTGTTAGTTATACTCCTGATAATGCCGATATTCATCTGGCCTATGCTTATTACTATCAGAAGGTACAAGAGCATGAACAAGCCGAAAAAGCTTACTTTCATGCGCTAGACCTTGCTCCCAATGATGGTAATATACATAATAACTTTGGTGTGTTCCTATGTGGAATAGCGCGATACGATGAAGCTGAAACTGAGTTTTTAGCGGCGATTGCGTCACCGAATTATAATGAAATTGCGAATAGTTATGAAAATGCGGGTCACTGTGCGTTAGAGCAAGGCGATGAATTGCAAGCACTCGCATATTTACAGTCATCTCTCGCATATGCACCACAAAATCTAGACGTACGGTTATCTATTGCTGAATTACACTTTAAATTGGCTGAATACACGGTAGCTAAACAGCAACTAAATAAATATGAGTCTCTAAGTAAGGTAACCGCTCGTAGTCTTTGGTTGGGTTTTAATATTGCTGACAAGCAGAAAGAATCGGCTGTTGCCGAAGTGTATAGTCGCCAATTATTAGCTCAATTTCCCTTAGCGTTCCAAACACAAAAATATATTACAAATGACTATTGATTTAGAAACCTTAAAAGATCCCGATCACCCTGCTGAGTTGCAGGACAATATCGAAGTGGTGACTGCTGGCCAAATATTACAAGATGCGCGAATTGCATCAGGTATCAGCATACAAGAGGTTAGTAATAATATTCACCTTAAGCTATCCGTTATCAACAATATTGAACAAAGTGTGTGTGATAAGGGTATCTCACCTACATTCATGCGTGGTTATATTCGCTGCTATGCTCGTTATCTTAAAATATCTGAAGATGAAGTGATTACTGCTTACGATTGTCAAAATGTGGCATGTGAGCAACAAGCTGAATTACAGAGTTTTTCCCGTCGAACCAAATTAGAAGCACACGATAACCGTTTAATGCTGGTTAGCTACGGTATTATTGGCTTTATGCTTATCGCATTTTTAATTTGGGGTTTACGCGGCGATGACGTGGACGTTGTTGTGCCTGTGCCTGAAGCTATCACAACACAAGCTAGCGATCCGCTTGAATCACCAGACGCGGAGACGCTGATTGAGCCTGATAGCCCTTCGATTGTTGCTGAACGTGGTGAGTTTGATAATACACTAGCGCCATCAGCTGTCGTTCCGACGGCGACCTTGACATTGCCGGTAGCCGTAGGGCAACCAGCTGTTAGCACGCCAACTGTCACCAATGTCGTTGATAATAAACCCGCGATAGCCTCTCAGTCGTTAGTATTAACGTTTGCGGGAGATTGTTGGGTACAGATTAAAGACCGTAATGGCAAAACACTGTCGACGGGTGTTAAGCACATGGGTCAGACAATTGAATTACAAGGTTTAGCACCATTATCAATCAAACTCGGTGCACCAGAGCAAGTCACCATGAGTTATGCTGGTGAAGCTGTCGATTTATCAACCTTTAGACAAGGTCGGCTTGCTAAATTTAAATTACCTTTTGAAGCTTAATTAGCGAGTTATATATATGCATCAGGAAAGCCCAATTATTCGCCGCCAGTCAAAACAGATCATGGTTGGTAAGGTACCAGTTGGTGGCAATGCACCGATTACAGTACAGTCAATGACAAATACCTTAACGACGGATGTGGCAGCAACCGTTGCTCAGATTCAAGCATTAGAAGCGGTTGGTGCTGATATTGTTCGTGTATCCGTACCAACAATGGATGCGGCAGAAGCATTTAAACTGATTAAACAGCAAGTCGATGTGCCGCTGGTTGCTGATATTCATTTTGATTATCGTATTGCCCTTAAAGTCGCTGAATACGGTGTGGATTGTTTACGTATCAACCCTGGCAATATTGGCAATGAAAGTCGTATTCGCTCTGTGGTTGATTGCGCCAAAGATATGAACATTCCAATTCGAATTGGTGTTAACGGTGGTTCGTTAGAGCGTGAAATTCAAGAGAAGTACGGTGAACCGACACCTGCTGCGCTGGTTGAATCAGCAATGCGTCACGTGGATATCCTCGACCGTTTGAACTTTGATCAATTTAAAGTCAGCGTAAAAGCATCTGATGTATTTCTGGCTGTTGAATCTTACCGTCAATTGGCGAAACAGATAGATCAACCATTACATCTCGGTATTACCGAAGCGGGCGGTTTCAGGAGTGGCGCGGTTAAATCATCGGTTGGCCTTGGTATGTTATTGGCGGAAGGTATTGGTGATACATTGCGTATTTCACTGGCCGCAGATCCCGTTGAAGAAATTCGTGTTGGTTTTGATATTCTAAAATCATTACGTATCCGTAGCCGAGGTATTAATTTTATTGCTTGCCCTACGTGCTCACGTCAAGAGTTTGATGTGATCAGTACGGTAAATGCATTAGAAGAGCGTCTAGAAGACATTATTACGCCGATGGATGTGTCTATCATTGGTTGTGTGGTAAACGGTCCGGGTGAAGCGGAAGCGTCACAAATCGGTGTGACCGGTGGTAGTAATAAGAGTGGTTACTACCTTGATGGCAAACGTCAGAAAGAACGCTTTGATAATAACGATATGATTGATCAGCTTGAGGCTAAAATTCGTGCAAAAGCAGCGATGATGGCTCCTGAAAATATCATTGTAACTGACGCTAAAGCATAATTTTACCAGCAAAGGTGTTGGAATTAGGATAAATATCCTACTAACACCTTTGAATATTTTACCTCGACGTAGAAACTCCTTATAATCTGGGGTTATATGTCTTTTTTAATTTTCGAGAGTGACCGTGGCTAAACCAATCCAAGCAATTCGTGGCATGAATGATTGCTTACCAGAACAAACGCCGGTATGGCAAAAAGTAGAATCAGTATTACGCGATACTGTTGCAGCCTATGGCTACTCTGAAATTCGTATGCCGATCGTTGAGTCTACGAATTTATTTAAACGTGCGATTGGTGAAGTAACTGACGTTGTTGAAAAAGAAATGTACACGTTTGATGATCGTAATGGTGACAGCCTTACACTACGCCCTGAAGGTACTGCATCAACGGTGCGTGCTGGTATTCAAAATGGTTTGTTGTACAACCAAGAGCGTCGTATGTGGTATATCGGACCTATGTTCCGTCACGAGCGCCCACAAAAAGGTCGTTACCGTCAATTCCACCAATTTGGTGTTGAAATTTTCGGTCTGCAAGGCGCGGATACGGATGCGGAAGTTATTTTATTAACGGCGCGTCTGTGGAAGTTACTTGGTATCGAGCAACATGTTACATTACAACTTAATTCTTTGGGTTCTTCAGCAGAGCGTATTGCCCATAAAGAAGCACTGATTAGCTTTTTAGAAGGTTTTAAAGAAGAACTTGATGAAGAAAGCCAACGTCGTATGTACACCAATCCATTGCGTGTGCTCGACAGTAAAAATCCTAACGTGCAAGCATTACTGACTGATGCGCCAAGCTTAGCGGATTATTACGGTGAAGAAACTAAAGCGCACTTTAGCGGTCTATGTAAAATGTTAGACATTGCAGGCGTTAAATACCAAATCAATGATCGTTTAGTTCGCGGCCTTGATTATTATAACTACACTGTATTTGAATGGGTAACCGAGAGCCTAGGCGCACAAGGTACTGTTTGTGGTGGTGGTCGTTATGATGGCTTAGTTGAACAACTGGGCGGCAAGGCAACACCTGCGGTTGGTTTTGCGCTGGGCATTGAACGCTTAGTATTATTATTAGAAACATTAGAGTTGACGGCGGATATCGCTGGCGCAGTTGATGTTTATATCGCGGCATTAGGCGAAGGTGCTGATGTACACGGTATGTTATTAGCAGAACAGTTACGCGACCAAATGCCAACTGCAAAAGTAATGATGCATAACGGCGGTGGTAACTTTAAGAAACAACTTAAACGTGCTGACCAAAATGGTGCTAAAATAGCACTTATTCTGGGTAGTGACGAAATCGAAAACAAACAAGTTACGGTGAAAGATCTGACTGGTAAAACACAGCAGCAAACTATCGCAGTAACTGAGTTAGTAAATCAATTAACTACGCTATTAAACAAGTAAATAATAAAAAGCAACAACGAATTAATGCTGTTTAATGGTGTTTAAAAAAATTAAGGGTGAGACGTGGAAGGTTACGCTACTGAAGAACAACAAGTTGAAGCGCTGAAATCATGGTGGAAATCTAATGGTAATGCGGTTATTTTTGGTACTGTACTAGGCCTCGCTGGTTTAGTCGGTTTTCGTTATTACAACGATAACCAGTTAACAGCACAAGAAGAACTATCAGCCGCTTATGATACTGTTGTAACTGAATTATCTGAAAATGGACTTGCAGCGAAAGCGACAACTCAAACGTTTATTGATGCAAACAGCGGTAACGTGTATGCAACATTAACAGCATTACAGCTTGCTGCTGAAGCGGTTAAAAAGCAAGATTTTGCTGAAGCTGAAACACAACTTAGCTGGGTTGTGAAAAACAGCAATCAAGCGGCTATTTTACCGATTGCTAATCTTCGTTTAGCACGTGTACAAGCGCAATTACAAAACTTTGATGCTGCACTCGCGACATTAGCGCAAGTGACATTAGATACTTTTGCGAGTAAAACGGCAGAGATTAAAGGTGATATCTATGTACAGCAAGGCGATGTAAACGCTGCGCGTAGTGCCTATCAAGCAGCACTGGCTGGTGTGGGTGCTAATACTCAGTTACTACAACTGAAACTTGATGATCTTGCTATTGCCGATGTTGCTGATGATCTTGATGCTGCGATTGCAGGAGAGTTGAATGACCAATAAGCTGAGAACACTGACAGCAGCTGCGGTTCTTTCAGTTTTTTTACAAGGCTGCTCTTTATTTAGCGATGATGAGGAGGTGTATGCACCACTACCGGTCATCCAAGCTGAATTTACTCCTGAAGTTGAATGGCGTAAGAGCATCGGTTCTGGTGTTGGTGAGTACTACTCACAGACTCGAACTTTACTTGCCAATGAGCATCTTTTTGCCGCCAGTCGTGCTGGTATAGTTAAGGCCTTAGACCCTATTTCGGGTAATGAAATTTGGGCTCAAGACCTCTCTAAAGAAGATGTGTTCAACCGTTTTGATGACAGTGATAATGCACTGCTTTCTGGTGGCCTAGCTGCTGGTTATGGCATGGTATTTGTCGGTAGTGAAAATGCAGTATTATTTGCATTAAATGATGAAACGGGCGACGTTGTTTGGCAAGTTGAAACTGATGGTGAAGTGATCGCAAGTCCGGTCGTTGATGAAGGTCTTGTTATCGTCCAGACTGGCAGTGGTAGCTTGATTGGTTTTGACGTTCAGACTGGCGAACAGCGCTGGATCCAAAGCTCAGAATTACCTGCTTTGACTTTACGTGGTAATAATTCGCCAATCACTACCAATGGAGCAGCGATTTATGGCCGCAGTGATGGTAAACTAGCCGCAGTCTTTCTTGCTAGTGGTCGATTGATCTGGGAAGTTAATGTTGCTAAGCCAAAAGGCGCCAATGATATTGACCGTTTAGTTGATGTTAATGGCCAAGCAGTGGCTCGTGGCACAGAGGTTTATACTTCTGCGTTTAACGGCGAATTAATGGCGATTGAACTACGTTCTGGTAAGGTGCTTTGGAAACGTGCTTATGCATCGGTAAAAGATCTTACGGTTGCGGGCTTTGAGCTGTTTTTAACAGATACCGAAGGTCGGATCCATGCTATCGACCGTCGTAATGGCTTGACCCTATGGTCGCAGAATCGATTAGCATTACGTGGTGTAACTGCACCAATTGTCTCTGGCGATAATATTGTTGTCGGTGATAAAGAAGGTTACCTGCACTGGCTTGACCGTAAAACCGGTAAGTTGGTTGCACAACAATTAATTGATAGTGATGGACTATTTTCTAAAGCCTTGAACTCAGGGGAATACCTCTATGTTCAAAGTCGTAGTGGTGACTTGGTTGCTGTAAAGAAACCAATTTAACCAGCTAGATAGAATACCATCAACCTAATTTATTGCGCCGAGAGGCGCATTTTGTCCTTTTAAATAAGTGACGTTTATTTTACTAGAGCCGTATTGAGGCTGAGGTTAACTATGACCCCTGTAATTGCATTGGTTGGACGCCCGAATGTTGGTAAATCAACATTGTTCAACCGCTTAACTCGTACCCGGGACGCACTTGTTGCCGATTTCCCTGGGTTAACTCGTGACCGTAAATATGGACAAGCTAACTTAGCTGGTCGTGAGTTCATCGTTGTTGATACCGGCGGTATTAACGGTGATGAAGAAGGGATTGATGCAAAAATGGCTGATCAATCGTTACTTGCGATTGAAGAAGCTGATGCCGTATTATTTTTAGTGGATGCACGAGCAGGCTTAACTGTTTCTGACCAAGCAATTGCTGAACATTTACGTAAACAAGAAAAGAAAGTATTTCTTGTTGCAAATAAAACAGATGGCCTAGATGGCGATGTTGCTGTTGCTGAATTCTATGCGCTTGCACTTGGTGACATTTACCAAATCGCTGCATCGCAAGGTCGCGGTACTAATATTCTGATTGAAGAAGCATTAGCGCACGTTGAAGTTGTTAATCCTGAAGAAGAGGAAGAATTCTCTGACGCTGACCCTTTCATTGATGGTGAGTTATTACCTGAAGAGGAAGAAGAGCAACGTGACGAAGATTATTCAAGTTTGCCAATTAAACTTGCGATGATTGGTTGCCCTAACGTAGGTAAATCAACGCTTGTTAACCGTATCCTAGGTGAAGAGCGTGTTGTTGTTTATGACATGCCTGGTACTACGCGTGACAGTATCTACATTCCGATGGAGCGTGATGGTCGTAACTACATGCTTATCGATACTGCCGGTGTACGCCGTCGTAAAAATATCAATGAAGCGGTTGAGAAATTCTCGATTGTTAAAGCGCTACAAGCAATTGATGATGCTAACGTAGTATTGATGGTATTTGATGCTCGTGTTGGTGTTACCGCTCAGGATCTAACATTGTTAGGTTTTGCGATTAACTCTGGTCGTTCAATTGTAATTGCAGTGAACAAGTGGGATGGTTTAGATACCGATGTGAAAGATCGCATTAAATCTGAATTAGATCGTCGCCTAGGCTTTATTGACTTCGCACGTATTCACTTTATCTCAGCATTACACGGTACTGGTGTTGGTAACTTATTTGAATCGATTACAGAAGCGTTCGATTCATCGACTAAACGTGTATCAACGTCTATGCTAACACGAATCGTACGTATGGCTGTTGATGATCACCAACCGCCAATGCATGCTGGTCGTCGTGTTAAATTACGTTATGCGCATGCAGGTGGTTACAATCCACCATTAATCGTTGTACACGGTAACCAAGTAACAAAATTAGCGAATTCATATCGCCGTTATTTGATTAACTATTTCCGCCGTTCACTAAAAATTATGGGCACGCCGATTAAAGTTGATTTCCGTGATAGCGAAAACCCGTTTGCAGATAAGAAAAATAACTTGTCACTATCGCAACAGAAAAAACGTCGTCGTATGATGTCGCATTACAAGAGTAAAAAATAATAGCTTAGGTTATTATTGATAGAAAGGTCTGTTTTTACAGACCTTTTTTTATACTTATAAATTAGTAAAAGTATAGTTTCAGTGATGATTAAGGCATATTTTTTACGTTAAGGTATCTACTTTAATGTAAAGACTGCTACTATTTGTGTCTCAGTGAATAGGGATGTGAATGAATCAATATGGATAGTGTGAGAGGTTTTAGTTGACCATAGTTGCAGTTGTGTATTTCTCAGAGTCTGGGTCAACTCAGTCGCTGGCGCGTGAAGTGATCAGTGGTATTAGCACTGTTGAAGATGTGAAGGTCATGGAATGTCAGATTCAGCCTTGGGACATGTTTGAAGGTCGTTTTGATAATGATGAATTAATGTGCTTGCTGGATAAGACCGATGCGATTATCTTTGGGTCGCCAACCTATATGGGTGGCGTATCAGCGCAATTTAAGGCCTTTGCCGATGCCTCGAGCGAGCGTTGGGATAGCCAGCAATGGCGTAATAAGTTTGCCGCTGGTTTTACCGTTGGTAGTTGCTTGAATGGCGATCAGGCGAACACAGTGCAATATATGGCGACATTAGCCAGTCAGCATGGCATGTTATGGGTTGGATTAGATATTGCTGGTGGTTATAACAGTATTGGGTTAAATCGCCTAGGGTGTCAATTAGGTGCCGTTGGCCACAACCCCGAAGGAGAGGTTCACCGCAGTGATCTCGATACCGCTAAATACTTAGGGCGTCGGGTAGCGAGCATCGCTAAAGCCTGTGGTATTAACTTACAAGCTTTATGATGAGCAGTATTAATAACGTCTTAAGTCCGCAAACGTTTAACCAGCTGGCTAACCAGTAACTCTTTACCAGTTAAGTCATCTTGATTAAAGCGGCCAATACTGGGGCTATCAATATCCAGCACTCCGATTAATTTATCATTTACCACGATCGGTACCACGATCTCTGAATTACTTGCTGCATAACAGGCAATATGTCCGGGGAAATCGTGTACGTTCGTGACGAGTTGCGACTGTAATGTACTCGCGGCAGTACCACAAACGCCTCTGCCGAGTGGAATGCGAATACACGCAGGTAAACCTTGGAAAGGGCCTAATACTAGCTGGTTATTTTCGTAAAGATAAAAACCGGCCCAGTTAACATCTTCAAGTTCCATAAATAATAACGCACTAAGGTTAGCTAAATTGGCAATTAGATGCGTTTCTTCTGCCATTAAAGCGTCAGCTTGTTGGGCAAGACGCTGATAAAGTTGGAGCGTAGACATGTATTCCCTTGATGAATTGGTAAGACGCATCTTACCGGTGAGCATAATGTGTAGCTTAGCTGATGATTATATCGTCATAAACACCATACTAGTTTTAGCGGGTTCGTTAGGGCTAAAAAACAATGATAAGATATAATTTAATTTACTGTAAATGTGTTTACTAAATGCGAACATAGTAGATCCTCGTCATACTTACGGCTTAGTTAAGACCTACTGTAAGGCATTATGATAACGGTTACTTTACCTCTTTTTAAATATTTATCTTGTTTCATCGACTGAAGTTAATCATTCATGCATATATACCTTGTTACCCACGAGAGAGAGTTCTCGCGCCGCAGTAATACCGGCAAATTAGTGCAACAGTTCTTGCCTGATGAAACCAGTATCGTGCCGTGGCATCGCAAAGAACCTGATAGTAAATTGTTAACGGCGATCAAATCCGGTCGTGTGGCTATTTTAGCCCCTGATGCCGATGGTGAGCATGAGATCAGTGATTTTGATAGTGTGGTATTGCTTGATAGTACATGGCAAGAAGCACGTAAGATGTATCGCCAAAGTGATTACTTAAAAGACTTACCTAAGGTCACGTTAACGGCACGACAAGCATCCGAATTTATTTTACGAGCTAATCAAATCGAAGGTGGCCTAAGTACCGTTGAATGTGCAATTGAACTGCTACGTCTACAGCAACGTGAATCGGAAGCTGAGCAATTGGTATTAGCGTTTAAAGCGTTTATTCGCGCTTGTTTATAAACGCCTGTCGATAATTCTTTGGTGTACTCGCAGTCCAACGTCGAAAGGCTTTATAAAATGCCGCAGGTGTAGCGAACCCCAATAAATACGATATTTCACTGAAAGTAAGTTGGGTATCGCGGACATAACTCAATGCTAGGCCTTTCCTCGTGTTGTCCATGATACCTTGGTAGTTGGTATTTTCTTTGTACAAGCGGCGTCTTAATGTCCAAGCTGATGTTCCCAGTAATGCCGCGACTTGGTTAATATCGGGCATATTACCGACTAAGTTATGACTTACTTTTTCGATAACCTTACTTTGCCAATCCTGATTTTGTTGCAACTGTAGCAGTTCATTTTGGCATAACTGTTGGGCTTGTAGATAACTGCTCATACAGGCGTCAGGTAATGGCGTATCGATATACTGATTATTTAATACTAAGCCATTAAATGTGGAATTAAAAATAACCGGGCATTGGAAAAATGCCTGATAGCGCTGCCTGTTCTTTGGCTCTGGGTATTCAATATGTACCGCTTTAACAATATTGACAGGCTGCGTTAAATACAG
This sequence comes from Moritella sp., assembly GCF_033791185.1. Lineage (GTDB taxonomy): Bacteria > Pseudomonadota > Gammaproteobacteria > Enterobacterales > Moritellaceae > Moritella. Next base: position 18,838 of record NZ_JASJHF010000300.1, read on the forward strand.
GGCACGTGAAGTGAGTAAAGTGAACCAACTCGCTAACACTGAATCGACGACAAAATAATTATAAGGATTATAGGGCGCGATAGAATAAAAGCTAAGTATTGGTTCTGCTCCATTTATAAACTGAGAATGACCCCGTACATTTTGACTTAATAAGCTTTCATATTGTGCAAGCACACGTGCCATCGTGCTTATATCACCCGCTGACATACAAGCAAATCCGAGCATGCCGTAATGCTGAAAGCAAACATTCTCACCTATCAATAAACCCAAATCTTCTCGTCCAGTCTGTTGCATCAGTTCAAAGCCAATGCGCATGTATTTGGGGATGGACAAACGCCCGTGATGGGCACTCAGCTGCGCAATTGACACATTATATTTAGCTAAAATAGGGTTAATATCATAGCCAATTTTATTGCTGGTCAAGCTCATTTGCTGTAAAAAGTTGACTGAAATATCACCTAAGCTAACTTTTGAATCCGTTACGTTTGGCATCTTATTAATATCCATTATTTAACTAAGATTATTCATTATTTAATTAAGACTATTCACGATGTAATTAAGAGTCTCTATTGCTCAAATGCGAGTATGCATTATCAAATTTCTGTAACCATCATTACAAATACAAACCAACAATTGCAAACTAAAGATAATTAATTGTATATCATGGGAATTGTGCGTGCCGTGTTTTAAGGCTACTTTTAACAAAAATAATAAAGATTTTAATCGCCACCGCAATGGAGTGACCTATGTCAGCAAGCAATAATTATCCAAACTTATTTACCCCTCTTGATCTTGGCTTTACCCAGTTAAAAAATAGGGTGTTAATGGGCTCTATGCATACTGGACTGGAAGAAGTCAGTAATGGCTTTACCCGTATGGCTGCCTATTACGCCGAGCGAGCTGCTGGTGGTGTTGGTCTTATTGTCACTGGTGGTATCGGTCCAAATCCAGAAGGCGCTGTTTTTCAAGGTGGTTCTAAAATGGATACCCTCGCAGAAGCGGAAGCGCATAAAGAAGTCACAGCGGCAGTTCACGCAGCGGGTGGGAAAATTTGCATGCAGATCTTACATGCGGGGCGTTATGCCTATAGTAAACAACCTGTTGCCCCATCCGCGATTCAAGCGCCGATCAACCCTGCTCGTCCCCGGGCGTTAACAACAGAAGAGGTCTATCAGCAAGTGGCTGCCTTTGTTAAGTGTGCGGGACTGGCACAATCGGCGAATTACGATGGTGTTGAGATCATGGGCTCGGAAGGTTATTTGATTAACCAGTTTATTGTTGAGCACACCAATCAACGTGATGATGAATGGGGCGGTAGTTTCGAAAACCGTATGCGTTTTCCTATTGAGATCGTAAGACAGGTACGTGAGAAAGTCGGCACTGACTTTATTATTATTTATCGTTTGTCGATGTTGGATCTGATCGAAAAAGGCAGCACTTGGCAAGAAGTCGTGACGTTAGCCAAAGCCATTGAGAAAGCCGGTGCAACCATTATTAACACAGGTATCGGTTGGCATGAAGCGCGCGTGCCGACGATTGTGACGAAAGTGCCAAGAGCGGCATTTACTAAAGTAACAGCAAAGTTAAAAGGTGAAGTCTCGATCCCATTGGTCACCACCAACCGCATTAATACCCCAGAGATCGCAGAATCTGTATTAGAGCAAGGCCATGCAGACATGGTGTCGATGGCACGTCCATTCTTAGCTGATCCTGAATTTGTCAATAAAGCGGCGGCAGGTAAAAGTGATGAAATTAATACCTGTATTGGTTGTAACCAAGCCTGTTTAGACCATACATTTAGCATGAAATTAACCTCTTGTTTAGTTAACCCTCGCGCGTGTCATGAAACCGAACTCAATTATATTAAATCACCCGTGAGTAAACGTATTGCTGTCGTTGGCGCTGGTCCTGCGGGGCTAGCATTTGCGACTGTTGCTGCTCAACGTGGGCATAAGGTGACTATTTTTGACGATAAGTCAGAAGTGGGAGGTCAGTTCAATGTTGCTAAGCAAGTACCTGGCAAAGAAGAGTTTTATGAAACCTTGCGCTATTTTACCACGATGACAGCAAAGCTTGGCGTTGAGATCGTATTGAACAAACGCGTTTCAGCGGATGAACTTATTGCCAATAGCTTTGATGATGTGGTTCTTGCAACGGGGATCGCCCCTCGTACCCCTCCTATTGAGGGCATTGAACATAGCAAAGTATTATCTTATTTGGATGTATTAGCGGATAAGAAATCGGTAGGCACTAAAGTGGCGATTATTGGTGCTGGTGGTATTGGTTTTGATGTGGCTGAATATCTTATTCATGATCACTGCTCAAATGCACCAGCTGCAAGCCAAGATATTAATACCTTTATGCGCGAATGGGGCGTTGACTTAACTATGCAGCATCGTGGCGGTTTAGTCGCGGCAGAAAAATCAGCGGCTGCACGTGAGATTTACTTATTACAGCGTAAAGCAAGCAAGGTTGGTGCTGGACTTGGAAAAACCTCAGGCTGGGTACATAGAGCTGGTTTAGCAAGTAAAAACGTGGCGATGATCAACAGTGTTGAGTATGTAAAAATCGATGATCAAGGTTTACACCTTCTGGTCGCTGGTAAACCTCAGGTATTGGATGTTGATAATATTATTGTCTGTGCTGGGCAAGATCCATTACGTGAGCTGCAAGCGCAATTGATTGCGGCTGAACAACAAGTGCATTTGATTGGTGGTGCTGATGTGGCCGCTGAATTGGATGCCAAAAGAGCGATAAAACAAGGCTCTGAGTTAGCTGCTATGATTTAGTCGGTAAGCGAATAACAAAGTAAATCACCAGTCTCTAAGGCTATGGTCTATTGAAGATCATTGATTGAAGACAGTATATTGAGACTCTCTATGGAGGCTGGTGATTTAAATACGTATGTAGCAGTCTTATTTTGCTCAAAGGAAACTTCACTTATTTAAGCGAATATTAGTGCTTTTGTGCATATTTACTCTAGTCTTTAAGTTTAAATTTAACATTTATGATGAGAGATACGATGCCAAGAAAGCTGTGTTATTTATTAGAACTACCTGATTCTAAAGTGGTATTCAGTGTATTGCTCATCGCAGATAAAGCCTGTTTATCCGTTGCTGGAATTGAAGAATGCTATGCGATTGATCGCCTCATGATCGTAGAGAACCCCAATGCCCAATTAAAAGGGTATTATATTTGTGACTATGCAACGCCTGTTTGGTCGCTTGAAGATTTATCGTTACAAGATATAGGTCTATTATCTGTTAATTTTGGTTTACTCATTGAGCATGAATATAATGATATTTATGCGATGGAAGCCCATCACCTCATCAACTCTGAAAAATACCAATCAATTAAAACCTGACTTATAATTTAAATGTCACATTTATTTTTTCTTAATCGTGCTATAACAGTGTGTATTCAGCGAGATTAACTGTCTGTGATGTAAAGAGGAAATGATGGCAAAACTGAAAAATGAAAAGAAATTATTTAAAGCTGCGATTGGATTAGGTACGCAGTACTTACAGCAACGTGGTAGTACATTTACAATTACAGATCCCGAAGATGTTAAAGCGCAATATATTTATAAAGCGTTAGTGTTTGATAAACTGATGCAACCTTTGCCTAAAGATCAAGAAACCACCTTAAATATTAAACATAAATTAGCCATTTGGATCTCTAGAAAACTACCGGCTGACCATCCTTTACTTACTGGTGAATAGTAACGAGGCTTAACCGCCAAGGCTATGTATTTAAATCATTACTGGGCTAAACATGCTAGAAAATTGTTTAGCCCATTTTTATTACTGATTAATGACGTTGTAAAAATAGCCTCGCTGCTTTAATACCTGCACTATAATCGCTTTCGAGAGTGTTAACTTGACGTGTTAACGTGGGTGTCTGCAGTTCTTCATCAGGCGCTATTTCGATAATATTGACACCAGCTGGTGGGTTTCGCATGAATTCACAGGTACTATTGTATTCTTTGCTGTAATTATCAAGCAACTTGGTGAGTACGGTATCGTGTCTAACCCAGTAGGTAAGCACACGCTCTAAAACCGACAGTTTTTCTATCCAATCTCTACTCCTCGTTCTGATCACAATAATATGATTAGCGCCTAAATCGACTGCTTTTCTTACTGGTATCGGATCGACTAGCCCACCATCGATATGCACATCATTACCAAGCTTAATGCCAGGACGAAATACAATCGGCAAGGCGCATGAGGCTATTATCTGCTGAAACCAGCGACTCGGTTCTGCATGCTGATAACTGGCTTGGCCTTTTAATTTGTCACAACTGGTGATCACAAAAGGACGGGAGTTTAAACGTCGTTTTGCTTGAATTAGGTCGATTGGATCATGCAGTGCTAATAAATCATGTAACTCAGTAAGCTCCATCGCATTACCACCCTTTATAAAACGCGTCCAATCGACAAAGGTCGTTGACTTAGCTAAACGGTTAATAAGGCGTACTGAGTATTTTTTTTGCCCAGCAATAAATGCGGATAAATTTAAGGTGCCCGCAGAACTGCCAATAAACAGATCAAAAGGATCATAACCATGGTCTAAAAAGGTATCTAACACTCCAGCAGTAAACACGCTACGCATACCACCGCCTTCTACAACAAGTGCTGTTTTTATCATCGCAACCTCGATATATTTGCTTGTTTTAACCACCACCTATTAATTGTGATGGCTATAACTGTGCTACAAACAAGCCTAGAGTAAATCCCAATATTTGGTAGTTATGTTTCTGTGCCTAGCTGATAACAATAATTATCGCTAATTAGTATTGAACAAAATTGTGACAGCAAGGTGAAGCTCGGGGTAAGTTATTAAGCGATAAACAGCGATTTTTACGAGCTATTGTTCACTAAATTGTGAACAGAAGAGTAGGGGGGATTGTCTTGGTGATAATACTAATGAGCATAATGTGAAGTATTGAAGTTAAAAAAAGCCCCGTACTTGAATCAAGTGCGGGGCTATCGATATTTTAATTTTTTTGTATTAAATAATGCTGCGTATTAACGCTAATATTATTTAGCTAGAGATTCAGTCAGGTTAGGACGGATCTTAGCAAGCATATCTTTAAGTACACGTGGTGATGCAGCAACTGAGTTACCAGATTTGAAGAAATCATGGCCGCCAGCGAAATCAGTTACGATAGCGCCTGACTCCGTTGCGATTAAGTTACCCGCTGCAGTTTCCCAAGGTTTTTGACCCATGCTCCAGAAACCGTCGATACGACCAGCTGCTAGGTAAGCAAGGTTAAGTGCAGGACAACCAGCAGCACGTACATCAGCACATTCAGTAAATAATGAACTAAAGATGTTCATGTAAGTATCTTGTTGATGCTTCATGTTGTGTGGGAAGCCTGTCGCTAAAACAGTACCTGATAAATCTTTAGCAGAACCAGCACGTAAACGGAAACCGTTTAATTGAGCGCCTTTACCACGACAAGCAGAGAAGATTTCATCGCCGATAGCATCAAAGATAACAGCAACTTCAGATTTACCTTTAACGTGTAAAGCGATAGATACTGCGAAGTGTGGAATACCTTTAATAAAGTTAGTATGACCATTTAGTGGATCAATGATCCATTGGTAATCTGTATCTGCACCAGTAGTAGCACCGCTTTCTTTTGCGATGATCGTATGCTCTGGGTAAGCTTTTTTAATTGTAGCGATAATAGCTGCTTCAGCTTCTTTTTCTACGTTAGTCACAAAATCATTTGTGCCTTTTTGCTCAACCTTAGTCTTGCTTGGATCACCATAAGCTTTTACGATTACACTGCCTGCGTCACGCGCAGCACGGATCGCGATTGTTAGCATCGGATGCATACTATTACCACCAAATTTTTGAAAGAACGGGAATTAGGGCGCGGAGTATACCCAACTTAACGTAAATATCCAAAGTAATTCTCATAACTTTTTACACCTTGTTTTAATTCTTAGTATATTTTACGTTTTCGCAGCGGCTTATTGCATCTGCTACGGGTTAATTGTGATAGAATTTGCGACCAGTAAATTAACAACTCCAATAATAGTCTAATCCTTGCTTTAAACGTGTGGTTTAAATAGCTTGTGTGACTATTATGCATCTTTTTAGGTATTAATTATGTTAGCAAACGTAAAAGTTGTATTAGTCGGTACATCTCATCCTGGTAATATTGGTTCAGCAGCGCGCGCCATGAAAACAATGGGTTTAACACAATTGGTGTTAGTTGCCCCTTTATGTGACATTGATGAGAAATCAGTTGCACTAGCTGCCGGTGCTGCGGATGTATTAGAAAATGCAACCATCGTCGATACCTTAGAAGAAGCGGTCGCTGATTGTGGTCTTGTGATCGGTACGAGTGCACGCTCACGTACGCTGCAATGGCCAATGCTTGATTCACGTGAAGCGGGCTTGAAGCTGATCGAAGAAGTACCGAATTATCCTGTGGCATTAGTATTTGGCCGTGAGCGTATCGGTTTAACTAATGATGAACTACAAAAATGTACTTATCATGTCTGCGTATCTGCAAATCCAGAATACAGTTCATTAAACTTAGCGATGGCTGTGCAGATCTTAACGTACGAAACACGTATGGCCTATCTTGCGACGAACGCTTATCCAGAACAAGATAACCCGTATCCAAAACAAGCGGAACTAGAAATGTTCCATACTCACCTCGAAGAGACATTGTGGGATACAGGCTTTATTAACAAAGCTCACCCCGGCATCGTGATGAATCGTTTACGTCGACTCTTCACCCGTGCTCGCCCTGAAGCGGTTGAGCTCAACATTTTACGTGGCGCATTAGTTTCTATTCAGCGAAATCTGAAAAAATAATAGCTGTTAAATAACGTCCGTTGCTGGTTTAATTTTAATACCTGAGTAAATTAGTCGGGTATATACTTGACCATTTAAGTCGGGTATGTAACCATAACCTTAAATAACAGTTTAGAGGTTGCTATGCGATTGACATCGAAGGGGCGTTACGCCGTTACAGCTATGATTGATCTTGCATTGCATGCAGACGTTAAACCTGTGCCGTTAGCTGAAATATCTGAGCGACAAAGTATTTCATTGTCGTATTTAGAACAACTATTCTCTCGATTACGTCGAAAGCAGCTAGTTGCAAGTGCAAGAGGACCCGGTGGCGGCTATAAATTAGGCATGTTACCTGGGCTTATTTCTGTTGGCATGATCATTGATGCCGTCGATGAAAATGTAAAAGCGACTAAGTGTGATTCTGCTGGTGGCTGTAATGATGGAAAACGCTGCTTAACGCATTCACTTTGGGATGATTTAAGTGAGCGGATTAGTGATTTTCTTGATAACATATCCCTTGCTGATTTGATGGCAAATAATGAGATAAAGCAGATCGTTAACGAGCAAGATAATGACCGTCAAATGTTAAATAAGATTGATATAAATATCATTTGATAATGGTTAAAAAAACATAATCGAATCAAAATTATAATTATAAGATATGAACACCGTTAGTTGTCTAACCGTGTTGTATGGAGCAATGACTAGATGAAAAAACCTATTTATTTGGATTATTCTGCGACTACGCCTGTAGACCCTCGTGTAGCAGAAAAAATGATGCAGTGTCTTACTATGGACGGCATCTTTGGTAACCCTGCGTCTCGTTCACACCGTTTCGGCTGGCAGGCAGAAGAAGCTGTAGACATTGCTCGTAATCAAATTGCAGATTTAGTTAATGCAGACCCACGTGAAGTTGTTATTACCTCGGGTGCAACTGAATCAAACAACTTGGCGATTAAAGGTGCAGCGCATTTTTATCACAAGAAAGGCAAACACATAATCACAAGTAAAATTGAGCATAAAGCTGTGCTTGATACTTGTCGCCAGCTTGAGCGTGAAGGTTATGAAGTAACGTATTTAGACCCGACTTCAGAAGGTCTAATTACAGTTGAGATCCTTGAAGCTGCAATCCGTGAAGATACAATCATTGTTAGTATCATGCACGTGAATAATGAAATTGGTGCGATTAATGATATCGCGGCACTGGGTGAACTTTGTCGTGCTAAGAAAGTCTTATTCCATGTAGATGCTGCGCAAAGTGCGGGCAAATTACCAATCGACTTTTCTGAACTAAAAGTAGATATGTTATCAGTATCGGCACATAAAATTTATGGCCCTAAAGGTATTGGTGCATTGTACGTTCAACGTAAACCACGTATCCGTTTAGAAGCGCAGATGCACGGTGGCGGTCATGAGCGTGGTATGCGTAGTGGTACATTAGCAACTCACCAAATCGTGGGTATGGGTGAAGCATTCCGTATTGCTAAAGAAGAAATGCAACAAGATGCCGATCATGCTGAAGCATTGCGTAAACGTTTCTGGGCTGGCATTGCCGATATCGAAGAAGTATATCTTAATGGCCATGCAGAACAACGTATCGTCAGTAACCTGAACGTAAGCTTCAACTTTGTTGAAGGTGAGTCATTAATGATGGCACTGAAAGACCTTGCGGTTTCTTCAGGCTCAGCTTGTACATCTGCAAGTTTAGAACCCTCTTATGTATTACGTGCATTAGGTCTAAACGATGAAATGGCGCATAGCTCGATTCGTTTCTCATTCGGTCGTTTTACGACTGAAGAAGAAGTTGATTATGCAACAAGCATCATTAAAGAAAACATCAGTAAACTACGTGAAATGTCACCTTTATGGGAGATGTTTAAAGATGGTATCGATTTAAATTCAATCGAGTGGGATCACCACTAATCGTACCCCTTATTTCACGAAGATTTATATTTTAGTTTGAAGGAGTTAGATCATGGCTTATAGCGAAAAAGTAATCGACCATTATGAAAACCCACGTAACGTAGGTTCATTTGATAAAAATGATCCATCTATCGCAACCGGTATGGTTGGCGCACCAGCTTGTGGTGATGTAATGAAGTTACAACTTAAAATCAATGCTGACGGCATTATTGAAGATGCTAAATTCAAAACTTACGGTTGTGGTTCTGCTATCGCATCAAGCTCTTTAGTTACCGAATGGGTAAAAGGTAAGAGCATTGAGCAAGCGGGCGAAATTACTAACACGACAATTGCTGAAGAGCTTGAATTACCACCAGTGAAAATTCACTGTTCAATTCTTGCTGAAGATGCAATTAAAGCGGCAATTGACGATTACAAAAAGAAAAAAGAGTCTTAGGAGTTAACATGGCTGTTACCTTATCTGACTCTGCTGCTACGCGCGTAGCTACTTACCTTGATAAACGTGGTAAAGGGGCTGGTCTACGTCTAGGTGTGAAAACATCTGGTTGTTCTGGCTTGGCTTATATCCTTGAGTTTGTTGACGCTATTGATGAGAACGATGAAGTTTTTGTTGAGAAAGGCGTTACCGTGATCATTGATAAAAAGAGTCTCGTTTATCTTGATGGAATCGAATTAGATTTCGTTAAAGAAGGTCTGAATGAAGGGTTTGAATTTAATAATCCCAACATGAAAGGCGAATGCGGCTGCGGTGAAAGCTTCAGCGTGTAATATTGATATACCCAAATAACATCGTTATTTGGGTTTTGTTTATTTAATCTATCCATTAAAGGTCGTCAGATGAACCATTTTGAGTTGTTTGGTTTACCCGTTAATTTTGAACTAGATAGTGCAGGTTTAGCAACGACATATCGAGATTTACAACGCACACTACACCCCGATAATTTTGCTAACGGCAGTGAGCGTGAACGCTTGTTAGCTGTGCAAAAATCATCCCAAGTTAATGATGCTTATTCAATTCTTAAGTCGCCCATCCAACGTGCGGAATATATCCTTGCCGTTTGTCATGAAGATATTCGTGGTGAGCAAAAAACATTGCAAGATCCCATGTTTCTAATGCAGCAAATGGAACAGCACGAGCGTCTTGAAGATATTTCCCATTCTTCCGATCCTGAACAACAAATTGCAGACTTTGATGATGAGCTAACCTTATCAATCAAGCAATATTTGCAAGAGTTCAATGAATTGGTCAGTATTGAGCATTATAATGACGCGGCGAATGTAGTGCGTAAATTAAAATTTGTTTATAAACTGCAGACACAATTAAGTACACTTGAAGATAGTTTACTTGATTACTAATCAAATAATTTAAATTTAAGAACCTAAAACATGGCATTACTTCAAATTGCTGAACCGGGTCAATCGGCAGCACCTCATGAGCATAGACTTGCAGTCGGTATCGATCTTGGTACGACTAATTCATTAGTGGCCAGTGTCCGTAGCGGCAGTGCAGAGCCCCTCGTAGATAATACGGGTAGAGATATTTTGCCTTCAGTGGTTCGTTATACTACAGATTCAATTGTTGTTGGCGAAGACGCTGCACAACAAGCGGTAACGGATCCTGAGAATACCATCTCGTCGGTAAAACGTTTGCTGGGTAAAGCATTCGCAGATATTGATACATCTCGTATTCCAAATACCTTAATTGCCTCTGCCAGCGGTCAACCGTTAATTAAGACCATCGCTGGTGATATTAACCCAGTACAAGTTTCTGCTGAGATCTTAAAAACGCTTGCGCAACGTGCGACAGATACGTTAGCAGGCGAATTAAGTGGTGTGGTTATTACCGTACCGGCTTATTTTGACGATGCACAACGCCAAGGTACTAAAGATGCAGCGAGTATTGCTGGCTTAAAAGTTCTGCGTTTATTAAACGAACCGACTGCAGCTGCGATTGCATATGGTTTAGATGCCGGTCAAGAAGGCATTATTGCTGTTTATGATCTTGGCGGCGGTACGTTTGATATCTCTATTTTACGTCTCAATAAAGGCGTGTTCGAAGTGCTTGCAACGGGTGGTGATTCTGCACTGGGAGGAGATGATTTTGATCACTTGATCGCAGACTGGATTAGTGCTGAAGCGGGGCTTATCGGTGAGCAATCGTTAGCCATGCAACGTTTGTTATTAAACCAAGCTAAACAAGCAAAACAGGCACTAACAGATAGTGATACGGTTGATATTACGCTGTCATTAGAGAGTGTTAATTGGCAGGGCGCATTAAGCCGAGCAATGTTTGAAAACCTTATCCAGCCTTTAGTAAAACGTACTTTATTAGCTTGCCGTCGTTCGTTAAAAGATGCTGATATCAGCAAAGACGAGGTACTTGAAGTTGTCATGGTTGGTGGTTCTACTCGTGTGCCGTTTGTGCGTGAAAAAGTGGGGGAGTTTTTTTCCCAAGAACCACTTACAAGCATTAACCCTGATAAAGTTGTTGCGGTTGGTGCTGCTATTCAAGCTGACGTATTAGTGGGTAACAAACCTGATTCAGAGTTGTTATTACTGGACGTAACACCGCTGTCATTGGGTCTTGAAACCATGGGTAACTTAGTTGAAAAAGTGATCCCACGTAACACCACAATTCCAGTGGCACGTGCACAAGAGTTTACCACTTTTAAAGATGGTCAAACGGCAATGACAATTCACGTGCTACAAGGCGAACGTGAATTAGTTGCTGATTGCCGTTCATTAGCGCGTTTTTCACTAACTGGCATCCCACCAATGGCTGCTGGTGCGGCACATATTCGTGTGACGTTCCAAGTTGACGCTGATGGTTTGTTAAGTGTCTCTGCGATGGAAAAATCATCGGGCGTATCTGCATCTATCCAGGTTAAACCATCGTATGGTTTAAGCGATGACGAAGTGGCTAACATGCTCAAAGATTCAATGAAGTATGCGCAAGAAGATGTTACTGCGCGTATGCTAGCGGAACAACAGCTAGAAGCAGATCGTGTGATGGAGAGCCTCATTGTAGCCTTACAACAAGATGGTAAAGCCTTGTTGTCAGATGCTGAGCAAGCTGCCATTGAAAGCGCGATCCAAACGCTTTATAAGATCCGTCAAGGTGGCGATAGAGATGCGATTGAAAAAGAAATTGAAACAGTCGATAAATTAACACAAGATTTTGCTGCTCGTCGTATGGATGCATCAATCCGTAAAGCGTTGCAGGGTCAGTCGGTAGATAAGGTCTAAGAAATGCCAAAAGTTATATTTTTACCTCATGAAGAATTATGCCCAGAAGGTCTCTCTGTAGAGGTTGAGAAAGGTGAAACGATCCTTGATGTTGCGCTTCGCAATAAAATTATCATTGAACATGCGTGTGAGAAATCATGCGCTTGTACTACGTGTCATGTGATCGTACGTGAAGGCTTTGATTCATTAGAAGAAAGTGATGAGCTTGAAGATGACATGTTAGATAAAGCATGGGGTCTAGAACCGGATTCTCGTTTAGGTTGCCAAGCAGCTGTCGCGGACAAAGATCTGGTTGTTGAAATTCCTAAGTATACGCTGAACATGGTTTCTGAAAGCCATTAATCAGCAATTGGCTTGCTGTATTATTTTGCGCTTAAAGGCAACGCATAAATAGCTTAAGACAACTAAACTGAAAGTAACAATATGTTAGTTATAACTGAATGTTACTTTTAGAGAGGTCTTATGGCATTAGCATGGTCGGATAGTAGAGATATTGCAATTGAACTTTTCGAGCAATATCCAGATCAAGATCCGCAGCAAGTCAGATTTACCGATTTGCGCAAGATGATTTTAGAGTTAGACGATTTTACTGATGATCCCAATCATTGTGGTGAACGCGTTCTCGAAGCTGTCATGCTTGCCTGGATTGATGAATATTAACTATTTATATTCAATATAGAATAAGCCCATAGTTAGCATAACGTTGACTATGGGCTTTTTTTTGTGCTTTAACTTGTTAATATGAAAGCTAAAATCAGGCGATATATAACGTATTGCTTACACGTAAAAATAAAGGATATCCAATGAAGGATTTCATGATCGTTGAACTAACAGTTGCTCCCGCTGACAGTTTTTGGGGCAAGAATGCATTAGTGAGTTTTAATGCTGATGTTGCATCTATTCATCTTGGTGAAGATAGTACTGATTACCCATTACAAGTACAACGTGCCGCGCGTAAGTTATCTAATCAAGGCATAGCAAAAGTAACCTTACAAGGTGAGTTATGGAATACAGAATTACGCATTGCATTTGATCAAGGTTATTACACCGCTAAAGAAAATCAACAAGCCTGCTTCGGTTTAGACCAAGTGAGCGGCACTGAAAAAAAGGCGTTCACTGACGTTCAACATGCCAGTCATTGGGTACGTAAAACCATTAATACTGATGCCGAAGAAATGTATCCGGTTAAATTAGCGCAAAGTGCGGCTGATTTACTGTTACAACTGGCACCTAATTCGATTACCTACAAAATTATTGCTGGTGAAGATCTATTAACTCATGGCTTTACTGGTATTCATACAGTCGGTCGTGGTAGTCAGCATCCTCCGGCGATGTTACAACTCGATTTCAATCCAAGCGGTGATGCCGATGCGCCAGTAGCGACTGCATTAGTGGGTAAGGGCATAACCTTTGACTCGGGCGGCTACAGTATTAAACCATCTGAACCAATGACAGCCATGAAGAGTGATATGGGTGGCGCAGCGACATTGACAGGAGCACTCGCACTCGCAATTAGCCAAGGTTTAAACCAGCGCGTACAGTTATTCTTATGCTGCGCAGAAAACATGATCAGCAGCAATGCCTTTAAACTTGGCGATATTATTAAATACAAAAATGATATCACGGTCGAAGTGCTTAATACCGATGCTGAAGGCCGCTTAGTATTAGCTGACGGTTTACTTGCTGCTGAAGAGAACTCGCCGCAACGCTTGATTGATGCCGCGACACTGACGGGTGCAGCTAAGATGGCACTGGGTCGTGATTATAATGCGGTATTTGGTTTTGATCAGGGCTTGGTTAATTCATTATTGGCGAATGCCAAAGCAGAAAATGAGTTTGCTTGGCAACTACCATTAGAAAAATGGCATCAACAGCAATTACCATCAAGCTTTGCCGATATGGCAAATATTCATGCTGGTGAAGGCCGTGCTGGTGCGTCAACTGCTGCAGCATTCTTATCACGCTTTGTACGTGAGGATGGCGAAGGTTGGTTGCATTTAGATTTAGCTGGTTCGTATCAAAAAGCCGCTAATGATTTGTGGGCAACAGGCGCTAAAGGCCATGGTATTCGTACTTTAGCTAAAACGTTGCTAGATGCTTAAGTCATAGAGTTTAAGTTATACGATTTAAACAAGTGACGCATAAAAAATGCCACTGTCATCAATGATAACAGTGGCATTTTTGTCGATAGCGAATAATCGCTACTTGTTAGGCTAGCGCTATTTAAGCAACCGCTTCAGTTTTTACTTTTGCCTTTTTTGCTGGTTTCGCAGTGCCATTGGCACGTGCACGCCAGTCAGCATTTAGTTGGTTAACTAATGTCTTATCGGCAGCAAGCTCAATTGGATCAAAGTCATCAACGTTAATCGTACGTAGACGGCCTTCTTCAGCAACTTTCAGTAGCTCCGCTTCATCAGCGGTGATTTGCTTGTTAGCAAGTGCTGTATCAGCAAATTTATCCAGATAGATAAATGCTTGTTTAGCACCATTTTCTTTACAAACACGGATGAAGATCGGTTCAGCAACAATAACGTCTCTCAAGGCTTTCTCTTGTAGACCGATAGGGTTACCTTCTTCTTCGGTTAGGTACATATCTGTTGCTAGTCGGCTACGCGCTTCAGAAGGAACTTGTAGTAAACCGGCAACAACATGGTCTAGCTTATCAGTAGGACGTGATAGACGCTTACCAGCTGGTAATACCATAGCTCGTAGTGCGATACCAACTGCACGAATAGGGAAGTTACGTAGTAACTCATCAATCGCGTGCTCTGCTTGATATAGCGAGTCTTGCATTGCCCAATGTACCAATGGTAGATCATCTTTTTGACGACCCTCATCTTCAAAACGTTTGAGCGTTGCAGATGATAGGTACAGTTGACTTAAGATATCACCAAGACGTGCTGAAACACGTTCTTTACGTTTTAAATCACCGCCTAGTGCGCCCATCGCTACATCAGATAGGAATGCTAAGTTTGCGCTTAAACGGTTCATTTGTTGGTAATACTGCGTAGTTTCATCTTTAAACGGCGCGGCAGAACCTTTACCGTTAGTAATACCCATTACAAATGAACGGAAGAAGTTAGACATTGCAAAACCAACATGACCAAATAATGCGGCATCAAAATCTTGCAGGCCTTTTTTATGATCGCTAAGTGCTGCAGCAGTCAATTCTGGTAATACGAACGGATGACAACGAATTGCACCTTGACCATAAATGATCAGGTTACGGGTAAGAATGTTTGCACCCTCTACCGTAATCGCAACTGGAGCGGCTTGGTAGCCACGGCCTGCCATGTTGTTTGGACCAAGACAGATACCTTTACCACCTGAGATGTCCATTGCATCAATCGAACATTTCTGCGCGCGGTCGGTTAAATGCATTTTAACAATAGCTGTGATTACTGATGGCTTCTCACCTAAGTCAATCGCACTTGTTGTTAAGCTTGACGCTGCACCCATAAGGTAAGCATTACCACCAATACGTGCAAGCGGCTCTTCGATACCTTCCATTTTACCAATCGCAAGTTTAAACTGACGGCGGATAGCAGTGTAAGAACCCATGCCTATGGCTGCGAGTTTAACTGCACCAGCAGAACAAGAAGGTAGCGTAATACCACGACCTACAGATAGGCATTCAACCAGCATTCGCCAGCCCTGGCCAGCCATTTCTGGGCCACCAATAATGTAATCTAATGGTACGAATACTTCGTTACCTATCGTTGGACCATTTTGGAATGGTAAGTTAAGTGGGAAATGACGACGACCCGTTTCCACACCTGGGATATCTGTTGGGATAAGCGCACAAGTAATACCGATATCTTCTTTATCACCCAATAGACCATCTGGATCACGCAGTTTAATTGCTAGACCAAGTACTGTCGCAACAGGTGCTAAAGTAATATAACGTTTGTTCCAAGTCAGTTTCATACCCAGAACTTCTTTACCTTCGAACTCGCCTTTACATACGATACCAAAATCTGGGATAGCGCCGGCATCTGAACCAGCTTCAGGGCTAGTTAGTGCGAAACATGGAATTTCGTCACCAATCGCTAAACGAGGAAGGTAGTAATCTTGTTGTTCTTTAGTGCCGTAGTGCTGTAATAGTTCACCAGGACCTAATGAGTTAGGTACACCAACTGTACTTGCCATTACTGCGCTTGAGCCAGTTAATTTCTGCAGTACCATTGATTGTGCTAATGCAGAGAATTCAAGACCACCGTATTTTTTCTTGATGATCATAGCAAAGAAACCCTTAGTTTTAAGGAATTCCCATAGCTCTGGAGGTAAATCAGCACGTTTGTGGGTGATATCAAACTCGTCAGCCATACGACAAGCTTCTTCTACTGGACCGTCAAGAAAGGCACGCTCTTCAGCAGTTAGTGCAGGCGCAGGTACATTGTGCAATTTTTCCCAATTTGGCTTACCGCTGAATAAGTCAGCATCCCACCAAGTGGTACCAGCTTCTAATGCTTCAGTCTCTGTTTGAGACATTTCCGGCATTATTTTACGGAAGCCTTTTAAGATAGGCGCTGTTAAATAGCCTTGACGAATACTGGTGATATTTAATGGTATCGCAATTACAGCGGTTATTATCCAAATAGCTAGTGGCACATCACCGAAATATGAAACGGCTGCAAGTGCAATGAAAAATGCACCAGTAAAGGCAGCTAATGATGCTCGTTGGTAAGATAACGTACCAAATATTGCCACTAAGGCTAATAGTGAGATTGTGGTTGCCATGATTTTCTCCTTTCATTAAGCAACGAAATAGCAAAGTCAGAGGTCAGACCAGAATACTGGTTTGAGTATTAGTTCTAGTTGAAAATTATTAAATTAGCAAGTTTTTTACATCTAATTTACATAGTATTTGTAGAACCTGTAACTAAACGCTTGTTTTTAACCATCTGGTTTACAAATGTTCACTAATAATAGCGTAATGGAACAGATAATTTAATTGCCGCTTTGCTTTTATTTTAGGTCAGTTCGGCCAAGGTTTTGCCCTTTTTGTTACTCCGAAGTGAGTATTAAGTGAGTGTTAACTAAGTAGTTGTTCATACCTTTCGCTTATTTTTGATTGTGCTTAACCTTTTATTTATGTGGGTGAAACAGGTACATTATTTTGTGAAACAATAGTACTATTATACAAATATATTTTAGGCGTAGAGGCGATAATAAATGACAAATTATCAAGGCTTAATTCAACAAGAATTAGTCGAAGCAGCACAAGTTTTAAATGATTTTTTAGCTGACCCGAAAAATGGTGAAAATATTGAAGCGGCAGCAGCGTTATTAACGGATTCATTTAAAGCGGGTGGTAAAGTATTATCTTGTGGTAATGGTGGTTCACATTGTGATGCGATGCATTTTGCAGAAGAGTTATCAGGACGTTATCGTGAAAATCGTCCCGCAATGCCGGGAATTGCTATTTCTGATGTGAGCCATATGTCTTGTGTGAGTAATGACTTTGGTTATGAATATGTGTTTTCACGTTATGTTGAAGGTATTGGCCAGCAAGGCGATGTATTATTAGGATTAAGCACCAGTGGCAATTCACAAAATGTATTAAATGCGTTTGCAGCTGCGAAAGCCAAAGGCATGAAGACGATTGCATTAACTGGTAAAGATGGCGGTAAAATGGCTGGTATCGCTGATATCGAAATTCGTGTGCCACATTTTGGTTATGCTGATCGTATTCAAGAGATCCACATTAAAGTGATCCATTTACTGATTCAGTTAGTCGAGAAAATGATGGGTTATGCTGATTAATCTAAGTTTTTGGCTATATGATATTGCATAATTGTACGTATGATATGGCTATTTACCATAGACAGTTGCTTGGCAATAAGTAGAATGAAAGATAATTAAATGAATTGAGCCTTAGGGTTATTGTTGTAAACCATAAAAGTGAAGTTATCAGTATATGTGTGAATTATTAGGTATGAGCGCAAATGTACCTACCGACATTTGTTTTAGTTTTTCTGGGCTGATGCAGCGTGGGGGTAAGACTGGACCACATTCTGATGGTTGGGGAATTACTTTTTATGAAGGCAAGGGTTGCCGAACTTTTCGTGATCCTAAGCCAAGCTGTGAATCAAAAGTCGCCCAATTAGTAAAAAATTATCCGATTAAAAGTCAAGCGGTTATCTCGCATATTCGCCAAGCTAATCGTGGCGGTGTGGCATTAGAAAATACCCACCCTTTTACTCGTGAGTTCTGGGGTAAGAACTGGACTTATGCGCATAATGGCCAGTTGACCGACTACCAAGGTCTCGCTACCGGTTTTTATACTCCGATTGGTGAAACGGACAGTGAGTTAGCATTTTGTTGGATTTTGCAGGAAGTGGCGAAAACATTTCCTAGCAAACCTGATGATATGAAAGCGGTATTCCGTTTTATTGCTAGCTTATGCGATCAGTTAAGAGCATTAGGCGTGTTTAATTTATTATTAACAGATGGCGATTTTGTATTTGCCTACTGTACCAATAATTTACATCATATTATTCGCGAGGCGCCGTTTGGGCATGCCCAGTTGATTGATGAAAACATTGAAATTAACTTTGAAACTGAAACTTCAGATTCTGATGTTGTTGCTATTATTGCCACGCAACCGCTGACAGATAACGAAGTGTGGCACAAAATGCAGCCAGGTGAATTCTGTGTATTTTGTCGTGGTACTGTTATGTTGACAAATATGTAGTTTATTAGCAGATGCTATTAATAAATAGCCATAAAAAAGCCTTTATGCAGTAATGCGATAAAGGCTTTTTATTATCTAGGATTAGACAATTGACTTAGTCCGCAGCGTAGCCGCTTTGTGCTAACTCTTCACCATCAAGCACCGCTTTGCCATTTGTCATCGCAAGACGTCCAGCACAGAACCATTGCACAACCATCGGATAAATCATATGTTCTTGAGTATGTACTCGTGAACTTAATTCTTCGATGTTATCTTCTGCAAATACCGGTACTTTCGCTTGTAAAATAACCGGGCCTGAATCTAATTCTGGCGTGACAAAGTGCACTGAAGCTCCGTGTTCTTCATCACCATTATCCATTGCACGTTGATGGGTATCTAAACCTGGATATTTAGGTAATAGAGAAGGATGTATATTAAGCATCTTGCCAGCATAATGCTGGACAACGTTATCGCTCAAAATACGCATATAGCCTGCTAACACAATCAGATCTGGTTGATATTGATCTATTTGTGTCATTAGCTCGGCATCAAATGCAGCGCGATCAGCAAAATCACCTTGAGCCAGTGATATTGCATCCACACCTGCTTGTTGTGCTCGCTCTAAGCCATAAGCTGTACTTTTGTTACTAAAGACGGCAGTTACTTTACCGTTAATAGAACCTTGTTCGCACTGATCTAGAATGGTTTGTAAATTACTGCCATTACCAGAAACTAATACTACGATAGATGCTTGTTTAGACATTATTTTATCTCTACTTGTTCTTCATTTTCTGCAGCGTCTGCAATTTCACCGATTAGCCACGCATTTTCGCCGTGTTCAGTGAATATTTCCAGTGCTTTTTCAACTTGAGATGCTGGTAGCGCAATAACCATACCAACACCACAGTTAAACGTACGATACATTTCGGTACGTTCAACGTTACCTTTCTCTTGTAACCAGTTGAAAATTTCAGGCCACTGCCAGCTACTTTCATCAACAACTGCTTTTGTTAGTGCTGGTAATACACGTGGGATATTTTCCCAGAAACCACCACCGGTAATGTGTGATAAAGCGTGAACTTCACACTCTTTCAGCACTGCTAGTACAGACTTAACATAGATGTTAGTAGGCGTTAGCAGGGTATCACCTAGTGTTGAATCACCAAATGCTTGACTTGGATCTTCTTTTGAAACTTCAAGGATTTTACGCACTAAAGAATAGCCGTTCGAGTGAGGGCCACTCGATCCTAAAGCAATCAGTTTGTCACCCGCAGCAACTTTAGTGCCGTCGATGATGTTTTCTTTATCTACAATGCCAACACAGAAGCCAGCAATGTCAAAATCTTTACCGTCGTACATACCTGGCATTTCAGCAGTTTCACCGCCTGTTAACGCACA
The DNA here is from genome assembly GCF_033791185.1 of Moritella sp. Taxonomy (GTDB): domain Bacteria; phylum Pseudomonadota; class Gammaproteobacteria; order Enterobacterales; family Moritellaceae; genus Moritella. The sequence continues at coordinate 38,900 of NZ_JASJHF010000300.1, forward strand.
ACCAGATAATAAACAACCTTCGCCGATACCGGTAACAACAGCTGTAGCTACATCTACATCTAGCTTGCCTGTGGCATAGTAATCTAAGAAGAATAGTGGTTCAGCACCTTGTACAATAAGGTCGTTTACACACATAGCAACTAAATCGATACCTACCGTATCATATTTAGCTAAATCGATAGCGAGGCGTAGTTTCGTTCCTACACCGTCTGTTCCTGCGACCAACACTGGTTCTTTATAACCAGTAGGTAATTGGCAAAGAGCGCCGAAGCCACCTAGACCACCCATAACTTCTGGGCGTTTAGTTTTTTTCGCTACACCTTTAATGCGTTCTACTAATGCATTACCTGCGTCGATATCAACGCCTGCATCTTTATAACTTAGAGAAGTATTTTGGTTGCTCACTGGATCCCTCACAAACTAATCGTATCAATTGGATTAAAAAATCGCCGCCATGTTAACAACTTTAACCACATAATAGAAACAAAATTATAGCTTGTTTGACCTGCTAATTGATTTTATTCTTAACTCTAGCTTTTCCTTGGAATAAGCTATCATTATAGTGCCATTATTGGTAATATTGCGCGTTTTTATATCGTAGTTACTTTGATTTTATTAGGAGATTCCATGAAAGTTGTTGAAGTTAAACATCCTTTAGTACGTCATAAATTGGGTTTAATGCGCGCTGCTGATATCAGCACTAAACGTTTTCGTGAGCTAGCGACAGAAGTGGGTAGCCTACTTACTTATGAAGCAACGGCTGATTTAGAATTAGAACAAAAGACTATTGCTGGTTGGAATGGCGATGTTACCGTTGATCAAATCAAAGGTAAAAAAGTAACTGTAGTGCCAATTCTACGTGCTGGTTTAGGTATGATGGATGGCGTGTTAGAGCATATGCCAAGTGCACGTGTAAGCGTTGTTGGTATTTACCGTGATGAAGAAACGCTAGAAGCGGTACCTTACTTCGAAAAAATCGTTCACAGTATTGATGAGCGTTTAGCGATTGTTGTTGATCCTATGTTAGCAACGGGCGGTTCTATGATTGCTACGTTAGACCTGCTAAAAGCTAAAGGTTGTAAGCGCATTAAAGTACTGGTACTTGTTGCTGCACCTGAAGGTCTAAAAGCATTAGAAGAAGCACATCCAAATATCGAGCTTTACACTGCATCTATTGACGAACGTCTAGATGAAAAAGGTTATATCGTTCCTGGTCTTGGTGACGCAGGCGATAAGATCTTTGGTACTAAATAAGTACAGTAATAATAGACTCAATTAATTTGCTTAATTGAGTAACACAGACATCAACATTTACTGTTGATGTCTGTTTCTTTTTGCCTTTGCTCGTGTCTTTAATCAACTTGATTCCCCACTAAATATCCGCCCCACAGCAACAGCATGTTTAACACGTCGATGTCTTCTCTATCGATATTAAAGTAGTGGTCATTTTTAATTTGTTTGTTATCCATAGATATTCCCCTTCATTTTAATCTAACTCCTTGATACTTTAGTATGGTCACTGTTTCTCTATCGCGCTAATTAGTTAATGCGATGGAATATGTTTGGACATAGCGCAGGGTTTGGTTATTATTATCAAATCATAAATTTGAGTTATCACGTTACTCTTAAAAGGATCGTATGAAGCGCCTATTCCCTATTTTATTATCACTGTTATCTCTTTTGCCTTTAACCACTCGCGCGGTTGAGGTTGAGCAGCTATATTCCGCCTCGATTATGGCGGTTGGTAATCAGTCAAACCGTGACCTACAAAAAGTTGCGTTTGCACAAGTGCTGGTTAAAGTTTCTGGTAACGCCAACATTGCGGCGGATCCGGTAATTAGAAAAGCACTAATCAATGCACGTGAATACTTAGTCAAACAAGCGGAAGAACGTATTGATGGCGAGCGTTATTTGCAAGCAAGCTTTAATGATAAAAAGATAAACCGCTTATTACGCAGTAGTGAATTTGGGGTATGGGGTCAAAACCGCCCACAGCAAATTGTATGGCTAGTGGTTGATGAAGATTTTAACCGCAGTGTCAGGGGGGAAACTGACGGTGATTATGCTAAGTTCATTGATGCTATTAAAACACAAGCCAATCAACGTGCGATCCCGGTTTTATTTCCAGTAATGGATCTCGATGATCAATTGCAAGTGAGCAGCAGCGATCTGTGGGGTCAGTTTACCGATCCAGTCGAACTTGCTTCAACACGCTATGCGGCAGATAATTATATTATTGCTAAGATCATAAAGCAGAATGATGATTACAAACTGACTTGGAGCATGTACGGCCGTAGTAATAGCAATCAACCGTTCGAGATTTGGCTAAATGGCGAAGGGCAAGGGCAACTCGCTAAAATTGGCACTGCACTCACGAACAGCTTAGCTAATCACTTAGCTGAGCGTTATAGCGTTAAAGCATCCGGCAATAATGAAGTGGTATTTTTAAATGTTGATGCGGTTAATGGTATTACTGATTACGCAAAATTAATTGAGATGTTCTCGGAATTATCGGCAGTAGCACAAGTTGAGCTTGAAGCTGTTGCAGGTTCGCGTATGCAACTAAAATTGGTATTACTTGGTACCCAACAAGATCTCTTAACGGAACTGTCGTTAGATCAAAGGATCAAAAGTAGTAAAAATGCGTTTGATGACATGAACTTTCAGTGGAACGCGATAAATTAAGCATTTTTATATTGTGTTTTTTGGGTAGCCGTTCTCTATCGGCCATTGAGGTGCTACAATGGCCACACTAATCTTATGATTGTATGAAAGGGTGATATTGAACACTCCAGCACAACTTTCTTTACCAGTACAATTACCCGATGGTGAAACTTTCGCAAGTTTTTACCCCGGTGCTAATGTCCAGCTGCTAACAGCATTAAAAAATGCTGCTGTAGGCGACGGTGATCCATTTATTTATCTATTTGGTAGCCGAAGTTCGGGCACCTCTCATTTACTTCACGCTACTTGTACCGAGTGTACAGACTCCGATCGTTCAGCGGCCTATTTACCGATGGAAATGTCTGCCATGATGTCACCTTCTGTATTAGATGGTATGGAACATCTCGATATGGTTTGCATTGATAATATTGAAATGATCGCAGGGATCCGTGACTGGGAAGTGGCCTTATTCAACTTTTATAACCGCTGGCGTGATAGCCATGATCAAGATAATCCCGGCTCATTGATTGTGACGGGTAATAGTGCGGCACGTCATTTAGGTATTCAATTACCGGATCTGTTATCGCGATTAGATTGGGGCGTAAGTTATCAATTACAGTTGCTTGATGATGATGGCAAGTTGGCAGCATTGCAGTTACGTGCTGAGTTTAGAGGATTAAAGCTACCTGTTGATGTTGGCCGTTTTCTGTTAAACCGTTCATCACGTGATATGAAAACCTTGATTTCTACCTTAGACCGATTAGATCAAGCGTCAATTAGTGCGCAACGTCGGTTAACTATTCCATTCGTCAAAGAAACACTTTCTCTGTAAGCCAACCTTTCTATAAATGGAAAGTAAAACCTTTTCATCGCACATAAAAAAGGAAATAGTATTGATGACACTATTTCCTTTTTGTTATTCAGCGAACCGTTAATTAATCTTTGTGTTGCGCTTTGTATGCTTCTTCTCGTTCTTTTTCTTCAGCCATTACGACTTTTAACTTATCAAGACCTAGGCCTAACTCTTTGCCCTGCATACGCGCATAAATGCCATTACCAAACAGCATACAGTTGGCTAAGGCAAACTCTAATATAGCTAAGTAACGTTCATCGGGATCGGTATACATGATGGTTAATGAATGCATGTAATAGATCATCACCACAAAATTACTCCACGCCGCGGTATAAGGCTTACCTTTGATTAATCCATAGGCTGGGATTAATAATGGCAAGATCCAAATGAAGGCTTTGGCTAATGGGTTTGACTGGTGTGCAGCTTGACGCTCTAACCATTTCTGCTTTTCAATTTCAACCTGTGGCAGAAGTGCTGGATTGACTTCAGCCATGGCGTTAAGTTCTGCAAGCGCTTGTGATTGCGTATGCTCTTGTAATTTTTCTGGCGTTAACCACAGCTGCCATACAAACATCAGTATGATCAGACCAAAGTAGCCAAACAGCCCCAGTAAACGATACTGAGTAATACGCTTCTGTGTTGTTTGTTGTATTGTTTGCATTATTTGCTCGTTATAGTATGGCTAAAACATTTTCTGGTGGTCGGCCAATCGCAGCTTTACCGTTTGCGAGCACAATTGGACGTTCGATTAGTTTCGGTGTTGCGATCATAGCGGCAATCAGTTCATCAGTAGACAGGTTTTCGTTATCCAAACCGAGGGCTTTATATTCAGCTTCTTTAATGCGCATTAATTGACGTGGCGCTAATGCTAGCAAGTTCAGAATTTCTTGTAATTGTGCTGCTGATGGTGGTGTTTCGAGGTATTTTATGATGCTTGGTTCTACACCTTGCTCTTCGAGTAATGCAAGAGTTTGACGGCTTTTAGAGCAACGTGGATTGTGATAAATAGTGACACTAGTCATGACGGCCTTTTCCTTAAAACAGATCTTAAACAAAGATTAAAACAAATGGGGATCCTTAAGTCCCCATTTTGCCTTTTTTCCAGTCCCTTGGCTAGTTTTGCAATGCCTGCATTTCTTGCTTTTCTAACTCAATTTGTTCCATGTGTGCATCAATGCGGGCGATATCAGCCGAGCTTGTTGCCAGTGTGCGTGCCGATTGCAGTTCATTCAGGGCTTTTGGATAATTTGCCATGAGCTGTGCGAGGCTTGCTCGCTGCACATACATTTTTACTTTATCGTCGGTTTTTTTAAGTAAATCAATATAAATGCTCAAAGCAATCATATCGGTTTCATTATCACGTAAATAATCACGGATTAGCTTTTTGGCTTCGTCATATTTTTTCGCTTGCTGTAGTGCCACGGTTAAATTTATTGTCGTAACAGGGTTATTCGAATAGCGGTTGTTGGCCTTTTTTAATCGTGCGATCGCTTCGTCATTGTGTTTTAGTGCCAAATCGATGTCGGTAAGGGTATCGAGGTAAAACAAGTTATTAGGCTGTGTTTTCGCCAATTCGACAACAATCGTCTTGGCTTGTTCATTCTTGTCTAATTGTATTAATGCCAGTGCTTGACCGTATAGCGCGGCATCTTTTAGTTTGAATTTTTTAGTTTTAAGTTGACGTTGAAAAAATTGCAGTGCTTCTTGTGGTTTTAAGGTGCCATAGCGAACTTGAATACGGGCTTTGGCTAATTGGTAGTTGAGACTAGGTTGGTAATAACGATTTGGGTACGATGCCGCTCTGTCACGCGCTTCGGTGATACGGGTTGTTGGCAATGGGTGAGTAATCAACATCTGTGGTGGGACTGAGCTAAAACGATATTGCTCTGATAGCTTACCAAAGAAGGTCGACATTGCCGCTGGATCGAAACCAGCGTTCGCCATAACTTGAATGCCAATACGATCGGCTTCAAATTCGTTGGCTCGGGTATAGTTAATTGCTGATTGGGCATTAATAGCTACTGTGGTTTGTAACATGGCGATACCAGCGACTGGATTGGCAATGCCTAATAAGACCGCCCCGACTAAACCCGCTACGGTAAGTTGGCTATTACCTGCCTGTGCTTCTAAACTACGCGCAAGATGGCGCTGAGTAATGTGTGAGATCTCATGGGCGATAACCGAGGCAAACTCTGATTCACTATCTGCATATAAAAATAACCCGGTGTGAACTTTTACATAGCCCCCCAGAAATGCAGCGGCATTAATTTCATCATTTTTAATCAGAAAAAAATGAAATGGAAAGCGGACTGAATCGGTTTGGCTAATCAGTTTTGCCCCCAATTCGGCGATATACTCTTGTAGCACCGGATCGCTGACCATCGGAAAAGAGCCTCGTGCGACTTTAATAAATGCTTCGCCGTATTGGCGTTCTTGAGCGATAGATAAGGCGGTAACCCCCGCAGTGCCAATCTCGGGTAGTTTGTTGGTCGCCTGAACTGAGCTAATGAGACCTAATGCGCCGACAAATAATGCGGTTTTGGTTAAACGTACTATTTTTTTGAGATACAAAATTGGCGACCTATGGGGTAATAACGTAAGTAAACTAGTTAACATAGTAGAACATATTATTAACCGATAACAATGACAATTTATAAGACGGCCTATAATAGGTTAAGTTCCTAGGTCGGTTTGGTTAATTTTGTTGATGAAAGATAAGATATTTACGCTTTTGTGGAAAAATAGGTGCTAATCCTGCTAAAATCGACCAGTATTTATTTCAAATTTAAAATGAGAGTGAATTAAGATGGGCAGAGCGTTCCAAAACCGTAAATTATCGATGGCTAAAACAGCTGGCATGAAAACTAAGATCTACTCTAAATATGGTAAAGAGATCTATGTATGCGCAAAAACGGGTGGTGGTGACCCTGACAACAACTTAAGTCTTCGTCGAATCATTGAAAAAGCGAAAAAAGACCAAGTACCAACGCATGTTATTGACCGCGCTATCGAAAAAGCAGCTGGCGCTGGCGGTGAAGATTATGAACGTGCAAGTTATGAAGGTTTTGGTCCTGGTAACTGTATGGTTATCGTTGAGTGTCTAACGGATAACGGTAAACGTACTTTCACTGATGTTCGTCAAGCA
>NZ_JASJHF010000301.1:0-13856 GCF_033791185.1 Moritella sp.
GGTTTGATGGGGTTCTTTATCACGCTATCTGCGTTCATTGTGCTGTGGCGTGGTTCGATAATGCTTTACTCGTTTATTGAAAAATTATTCATGGTGTATTTATTCATGTCGAATTTTTTCAATCCAGAAACCGCACATTTAAATGTAGACTTCATTTCCTTTGCCATCACAGATGTGACAATTTGCCTTTATACGCTCGGTTATTGGTATGAACAATATAGTAATAAACAGAAACTGTAATTGATAATGAAATAGGTGGTGGAACAGGTGAGGTTCGTTATTTTAACTCTATTCACCTACCTACGATAATTTAAACATGATATATCTGTATCGCGAATCTTAACTCGGCTTAAATGTGGGGGAGTAGTAAGCAATGATTTTGGTATTACATGACAACATGTAGTATAAAGTTCGTTAATTACTATTTTTCACAAGGATGTTCATGTTCAACTCTACGTTTACGCGTCTTTTTCTCACAATCCATCTTTGTACGCACGCATTTTATCAGTAAAACAGAAGCACTTGTTTATGCTGAGCAGCGTTTGAAAATGGAGTTGGCTAGTCGCTTCAAGTTGAATCTAGTTGATTCGGCAGCAGACGCTGATATTGAATTTGATTTCTTTTTCACGTCTTTAGGGACTGACACAAGATGTAGATGTAGATTGCTTGTTATCGGATAAGGTTAGCAAGTAGCTCTGCTTGGATCAGCAATAAAACATAGATCATTGTTGATATAGATTAGCAGTGCTTTTTGAATGATTTTAAAGGTAGTACAACAAGAGGGGAATGGCGGTGACGGAGAGATTCGAACTCTCGAAAGGTTACCCTTTACACGCTTTCCAGGCGTGCTCCTTCAGCCACTCGGACACGTCACCTAATCAGATTATTATATGATATATAACGAGGGCTACTTTAGGTAATCCCTTCGAAAAGGTCAATCAAAAACTCGCGTTTAAGGTTTGATTGCTGCAATACTGAGCATCGTTATTGCTAGCGGTATTGTGATGTCCGTTACAAATTAACCTATAAGTAGTATGTTTAGCTGATTTTTTGGATGGCAGCACGAAATTGGCTAAAGTTGTTAGCGATAATGACGATATAAATCTTATAATTTGTGCGATGGAAGATGTCGCAATTCAAATATCATAAGGATTCATGAGCTGATGAAAATTCAACGCCGCCAAGCATTATTATTACCTCTATCTCTGGGATTTGCACTCACAAGTTGCTCGCTGCTGGCGACGGAATTTGATGCGCGTTCATATGCTATGGGTGGTGTTGGTGTCACGACGGCAGATTATGTCACCGCTTCGTTTCATAACCCGGCAATGGCGGCAAAGCATGACGTACGTGATGACTTTGGCTTACTAGCCCCAGTGCTCGGCTTACAAATTGATGATGAAAATGATTTATTTAATGATCTACCGTCTGATCCATTAGAACTTATTGGTGATAAAGCTTATTACGAAGCTGGCTTTGGCCTCGTTGCATCAGTACCTACACGTTATTACTCCACCAATCTATTTATCAAAGGCTATGCCGATTCATTAGCATTTGCAGATGTAGTTCCCGGCGATATCAATTCTAAAGTAAGCGTATACGCAATCTCTGTTTTAGAGTTAGGAATGACTTTTGCGCGTAAGTTTGATACTCGTTATGGTGGTATGCATTTTGGCTTTTCACCGAAATATAATGTTATTTCCACTTATAACTACTCCGAAGTCGTTAATGATTTTGATCCTGACAAGTACAAAGACGGTGCTAGCAGTGATGAAAAAGGTTTTAATCTTGATTTAGGCATGGAGATGGGATTGTTATATGGTTTAAGTGTCGGTGCGGCAGTTAAAAATTTGATACCACAAGAAGTTGATTTAAAACCAATGAATGGCTCTAGTGCTAGTTATACTCTACATCCTGTCGTAACGACTGGCATTAGTTGGAGCAGTAATTATGCGATGCTTGCGATGGATATTGATTTAAATGCCACACAGCGTTATGAAGATATGAATACATTATCTGGAGTGGGGGATAGTTTTGATAATACTCAAATGCTGAAAATTGGTGGTGAAATAGGTTCAGAGTCAGCGGTACAGTTTCGTGCCGGCTATATGTACGATTTACAAGGTAATAAAAGCCAAGTATTTACCGCAGGTGTAGGTTTATCACCGTTTAACATTTTCCAACTTGACCTTGCAGCAAGTTATGGCGGTTCAAATAAACTTGGTCTTGCAGCACAAACCATGGTGTGGTTTTAAATAAAAACTATAACAGACCCTGTATTTGAATCTAAGTATGGTATTTCCATATTATTCGGGTATTTACTCTAATAATCTCAAAGCTTGAGATATGTCATGAACAATAATTGCTCTTTACACTACTATCTTGTTATACGATTTATTATTGAATCTAATATCAATTGCATTAAATAAGAGGTCTATTTATTGCTGTTGGTATCACACAAGGAGTGTTAAGAGATGCCAAATAGTCAAGTTGCCGCAAAACAACCACGTATCACCGTGGAAATCACCGATGAAGTGGCGATAGTCACCCTTAATCGAGGCTCTAAATATAATGCCTTAGACATGGATATGTTTCATGCATTAGATAATACAGCGACAGAACTCGCCGATAATAAAGCCATCCGAGCAGTCATTGTTCGCGGTGATGGTAAGGTGTTCTGCGCTGGTCTTGATGTCAAAAGTATTATCAAAAACCCCCTCAACCCCGGTAAATTATTAAAACGCGAAGAAGGTGAACTGGCTAACTTAGCACAAAAGGTCGGTTATCTGTGGCGTCAAATCCCTGTCCCTGTCATTGCCGTGACACACGGTGTATGTTTTGGTGGCGGGCTGCAAATTGCACTCGGCGCAGATTTTCGTTATAGCACCGCAGATTGTGAATTCTCGGTAATGGAAATTAAATGGGGGTTAATCCCAGATATGAGTGGCATGGTGACCATGCGTGAACTTACCCGTATCGATATTGCCAAAGAACTCACGATGACGGGACGCAAGTTTAGCGGTATTGAAGCTGAAAAGTATGGCCTGGTTACGCATGTTTGTGACGATCCAATGGCGGCGGCAATGACATTTGTCGACAGCATAAAAACCCGTTCACCGGATGCAATTGTCGCGGCGAAATCATTACTTAATGAAACTTGGGTCGCATCAGAGCAAGCTGCATTAGTGCTAGAAACAGAAACCCAGAAAAAAATCATGGGTAAGTGGAATCAAATCGCAGCTGTAACTCGTAATTTTGTCAAAAAATCATTACCCTATAGAAAACGTAATATTTAACAGGCGGTCTTATAACTATGTCCCAATTGAATATAAAAGCATTATTAGAACCTTCATCAATTGCCGTTATTGGCGCTAAAAATAGCACCGAGAGTATTGGTTATTGGGTCGTTAAAAATTTAATCGCCAGTCAGTATGATGGTCCGATTATGCCAGTATCATTAAAAGCTAATAATGTCTGTGGGATTTTAGCTTATGAGAAACCAAGTGATTTACCGATAGCTCCCGATCTTGGGGCGATTTGTACACCGATTCGCTTTGTTCCCAAGATCGTTAAAGAGCTAGGTGAAGTTGGCTGTAAAGCGGTTATTTTATTTAGTGACGAACCTTATGAAGGTAATGCCGATATTTGGGAAAAAATTGGCTTGATTGCGGCAAAATATAATATCCGTGTATTAGGTCCGAGTAGCTTAGGGATATTAAATCCACGTCTTAAATTAAATGTCAGCTTGGCTCATGTTGCGCCGCCAGCGGGTGATGTCGCGGTTATTTCACAGTCTGCTGCGTTTGCTACATCGATGATTGATTGGGCTGAAACCCGTGGTGTCGGCTTCTCTTGTTTTATTTCAATTGGTACCCGTATTGACGTTAACTTTGCCGATTTAATTGATTACTTAAGTCGTGATCGCTTTACTAAGTCGATTGCACTGTATGTTGATAATATTCTCGATACTCGCCGCTTTATGTCCGCGGCTAGAGCGGCGGCATTTAAAAAACCAATTGTTGTGGTACGTTCAAGTTCAAATATTGGTGGAACAGCCGAGTTACTGCAAAAGCGACGTAATAAGATCTCTTATAACACCGCTTATACCGCCGCATTCCAACGTTCAGGCATGTTACGGGTTAATGATACCTTTGAGCTATTATCTGCCATCAAAACCACTGCGACGATCAAGCGAACGGTGCGAGGTGATAAAATGTTGATCATCTCTAATGGCAGTTCACCGGCATATATGGCGATTGATGTACTGTTAAAATCAGGCTGTAAGTTGGCTGAATTAAATTATGAAACCGAGCAGAAACTGTTAAAAGCATTACCGGGTAAAATCACCAGCATGAATCCGATTAATATTCTCGGCGGTGTTGATGCTGAGGCATACAGTAAAGTGATTGATATTGTATTGGAAGATGCAAAATACGATGCGCTGCTGATTATCCATGCCCCGCAGGTGACAGAAGCATGTCATGTCACGGCAGAAAAATTGATCCCACACCTGATTAAAAATAACAAGAAAGGCCCAATTATATTCACCTCATGGATGGGTGAAACCAGCGGTCGTATTGCCCGTCAAACCTTGATTAAAGCCGGTATTCCGTCATACGGTACGCCTGAAGTGGCGGTGAGTGCCTTCAATCATGTTGTGCAATTTAGACGTCACCAAAAGCAACTTATCCAAACACCTGAAACATTAGCTGATTTAAATCCAGATTCGATGACTGAAGCGAAAATGATGATCGATAAAGCGATGCGTAAAGGCGTAAAAGAAGTGAATGAAAAAGGCGTTAATTTACTGCTTAGTGCTTATGGTATTATCTCCGATACGACGTTATCGCGAGATGAGGTGAATAAGTTCCGTATTGAGGTGATTGATGATGCTGCGTTTGGGCCGATTATTTGCCTCGGCGAAGCGGGTGGTGACTGGGATATAGACCAAGATGCCGGCGTTGCTTTGCCCCCATTAAACATGGCGTTATCTCGTTATCTGGTGGTCGGTGCTATCAAACAAGGGATTATTCGTGAACGTAGTTTATCTGTGCGTTTAAATATGGACGGTTTGTGTGAAATATTAACCCGTATATCACAGATGATTATTGATTTTCCGATGATAAAATCTATTTTGCTGGAGCCATTAGAATTAGGACGCACAGCGTATAATATCAAGATCGACAACGTTAAAATTGGCTTACGTGGTCGACGCTCACAGCAGAAGTTAGCGATATTACCGTACCCGAAAGAATTAGAAAGTATCTACACCATGACCAATGGTACAGCGGTACTGTTAAGACCCATTCGCCATGAGGATGAACCACAGCACCAAGCATTTGACTCTTCATTAACTGCAGATGATCGTTATTTACGTTACTTCGGCGCACGCTCTAAATTTAGCCATTTTGAAATGGCGATGTTAACGCAAATTGATTATGAACGTGAAATGGCGTTTATTGCTAGCGCGAAAAACCCAATGGGGCAGCCTGAAACCTTAGGCGTGGTACGTGCCATCTTTGATTGGGATACGGGTGAAGCTGAATTTGCTATTTCGGTACGCTCAAATTTGAAAGGGCAAGGCTTAGGTAAAGCACTGATGTTGAAACTGATTGAGTTCTGCCGTCAATCAGGGTTAAAAAATATGGTTGGATTCACCATGCCGACTAATTCAGGCATGATTAATTTAGCTAAACATTGTGGCTTTAAAGTCACAATGGATTATCGTGAAGGCAACGCAGACTTAAAGTTAAAGTTAAATGATTAATTTACAACGTATAAATCTCAACTTATTACTTAGTTTGCAGTACTTGTTGCAAGAACAGCAAGTCACTGCAGCGGCGCAGCGTCAATTTATTACCCAGTCGGCAATGAGCAAAAACTTGGCTAAATTACGCGAGATATTTGCCGATCCTTTACTTATAAAAATTGATAATAAAAGTCAGCTCACTGAAAAAGCCAAGCAGTTAAAACCGGTATTAGCACAGATTTTAAATAACATTGATGGTTTGTTGGTGACGGGGGGGTTTGACCCTTTGCAATCGCAACGTGAATTTACTATTGCTTCGACCGATTATGTGACCGATTATATTCTGCCGGTCGCGGTGGCGTATTTGTACCAACATGCACCAAATATTAAGCTCAACCTGACCTATTGGGATAAATTTACCTTGGCTGCGATGGAGCGTGGTGAGATTGATTTAGGGGCAACGATCATCCGCCCTGAGCATAAACACCTTTCGTATTTACCACTAGAGCAAGACAGCTATGTGTGTATTATGCGTCAAGGGCATCCGTTAGAGCAGGTCCCGTTAACACTGTCTAACTACACCCAGTATCCACACGGCATTATTACCTCGGGTGCAGATAAATCCAGTGATATTGACGTGGCGCTGTCGGCACAAGGGCTATTTAGAGATGTGGCATTACGCATTCCATCTTACTCTTCGGCCTTTAGTATTATTGCTAAAACAGACCATTTATTAACCATTCCCAATTCGATAGCCGATAAACTCATCATTGGCGAGCAATTTACGCGAAAAAAATTACCGATTAAATTACCGATTTTACAGGCTGCAATCATCTGGCATCCGCGTTTTGACCATGATTTGGCGCATAAGTGGTTGCGTGATGAACTACATGCTCAATTAATCTGCAATATTCCAAATGGGACTACAGAGGAGTAAAAGAAGTCATTTTATTCATTTCAATATGCGTTCTATCATGACTGCAACGCAATGGAATGGTGAGCATCATGTACGAAATTATAGTGTCTTTATTAGTTATTAACTTCTTTGGTATGCTCAGCCCTGGGCCAGACATGATGCTAGTGTTAAAATACGGTAGCCTAAATGCGAAACGTGCTGCTTGGTATTGTGTTGGCGGCATCATTAGTGGTCTGGCTGTACACATGATGTTAGGTCTATTTGGTATCTCATTACTTATTTCCAGTAACCCAATGCTATTCAATGTAGTACGTTGGTTAGGTGCTGCTTACCTCATTTATATTGGTGTTAAATCGCTGCGAGCGGGTAAAAGTGAAATTGAAGTTGATGCGGGTACACTAAACTATCGCCCCACTAAAGCTTATTTAGACGGCTTATTGTGTAATCTATTAAATCCTAAAATTTTGATGTTCATGGTAGCAGCATTCAGTCAGGTGATTGCGCCTGAAACGCCAACATCAGATAAATTATTAATCAGCTTATCTATCTTCGTTGAAACCGCAGTACTGTGGTCTTGCTTCATTATACTGCTGAACCGTGGCGGCCTAAAACCTATGCTTAATCGTTATCAAGATAAGATCAACAAAGCAACGGGTGGTCTGTTAATTACCCTTGGTAGTTTTATCGGTTTAAGTAGTTAGGGCCGGTCTAAGTAGCTAAGATAGTTTCACGTTGTTTAGAGCAATAGATTAACAACAAAGGCGCTGTGGGTGAGTAACCAACAGCGCCTTTGTGTGTTAATGATGATTAATTTTAATGAAATCTAGACCTAGACCTAGACCTAGACCTAGAGCTTAAAGATATGACTTTGCTGCTGGAAGGTTTCTACATCATCAATATAGGTGCCTTCAAGTCTCTCTATCTTAACCTCTTCGTATTCATCTATATCCTCTTGTGGAGATGGCTGGCTGATTGTTGACATGATCAAACGGTCAGAAGTACGCGATTTAAGTTCTACCATAAAGCGGATCAGATCAACACGCTCTATTTTTTCCAACTCTTCGGCAATTTTACCTGACTTATCAAAGTCCATGTCTTTAATACCAATAGAGTGCCACAAGCGTTTACTTTTACTGTTTATGTTGGCATCTGGTTCACGTAGTTTAGAGATTAAGCCTTGTTTACTTGATTGCCATTGTTGCTCGGTAAATGAGATCATCCCGAACGGGAAGAAATCAATAAAGTCATTGATCGCATCCAGCAGTTTTGTTGGTGGCGTATGTGGTGACTGCACATAGAAGATTAAACCGGCATGACGATTAAGCGGGATGTTTCCTGTCCCTACCACGTAACCAAGCTGCTGCTGGGTGCGTAATTCATAGAAGAACTTAGATGACATCACATGATTAGCTAAGCTGTAATAAGCCAGTTCTTTGGGGGATATTTTTGGTGCTTGATAATAAACAATTAGCGCGGCATCGTTATGTGCAACAGCGACTTCATGCACCAAAGAACCAGTATCGCGAATATCCACTAATTTACGTATGGTTTCTTTACCTGGAGAGCTAAACGGGTGCAGTTTATCTTTGACATACTGGCCTATCTCTAATGCTTGTGATTGATGCCAATCACCATGCACTAATATCTCTACACTGATGTTCTGATAAACTTTCTCCAGGTATTCAGGTAATTGTTCCTGCTTAATACTCATTAGTGCTTTGGCTAAGCGCGCACTTGATGGATTATTCGGTTGCAGCAGTGAGGTTAACTCTGAAAATAAACGGTTGATCGGTTTCGCTTGTTTTTGGTTTTCCCACGAAATAAGCAGCTGATTACGAATGCTCGAGAAAGTGTCACTATCAACCATTTGTAAGTGACGATGACCGATGAGCAGTTTTAATAACTCGAATTGTTTTTGAGCAAAGCCAGCAAGGTGTAAAGTAAAGCCACCTTGATGGGCATAAATGTGGTAATTAATGCCGGCAATTTCGGCTTGATAAGTCAGGCTGTTTAGTTGCTCCATTAATAGCTCAACCGCTAATCGGGTCATGGCGATATTATGGATATTGGCAATGGCATATTCACTGTCTATAGAAATGAAGATATTGCCTTTGGGTAAATGAAATACTTGCTCTTGCATAAACCAAGTTTTAAAGCCGTCACTTTTATCAATCAAGCAGGGGGTCTTTGTCAGATTGGCTTTATCAAGCGCAAGGGCTTCTAAAGACGAACTCATGAACAGGTTTTTTATCGGCAGTGCCAAACTCTCATCAATCTCGACATTTGCCCAGCGTTGTTGTTGGCTCGCTGTAAATGCATCCACGCGATAAGGCGTGTCATACCAAGCCGCTTTTTTATTGGTTTCTAAGTTTGGCGCCGATACCATTAAACGCATATTACTGGCATTGAGCTGTTGTAAAAAGAAGCGACAGGCTTCGATATCAAATCCGGTCATCATGTAATCACCGTAAATTACATGCTCGGGCGGATAGATATGCAAGTTTTGTGATAAATGTGAAACGTTTTTAACCGCTGGTATTTTCTCTTGATAACGGAACGCTTGTTCTAAGAAGTTCTTTTTCTCGTCATAACGCCATGCTTGTAGACCTTGTTCGCTAATCAACTTGATGTATTGCAGGCAAAAATCGACAATTTCAGTGATATGTTTAAAGCCATCATTGGTTAAGCCCATAATGACATTGTAATCTTTAAAGTTAGCGCCACTTTGGCCACTGCCAGCTGATAGCGCGGTTACCCAGCCTTTACGTTTTAATAATGACAGTAAACTGCCTTCGGTTTCATCACCAATTAACTGACTGATATAGCTCAGAGGTTTGATTTGGTAATAAGGCTGGGTATCACCTAGCGGGAAACAGATATATAGCTTCTTGTGACCGCTGAGTGATTCCACCCAAATTTGTTGCTGTAATTGGGCTTCTGTATACAGCGGTGTCGCTAAAGGCACGGCATTGATACCACGATTAGGAATAGCCGTGAACATCTCTTTAAGCATCTGCTCTTGCTTATCTAATGACACTTCAGACTGGATCACTAACTTCATTAATGAGGCGCAGTAATGTTGTTCATAAAAACGCAGGAGTTCTTCACGCAGAGTATAGTTTTCAGTGTCGGCTAATGTCGTGAGGTTACCTACCGAGAACTTACTAAAAGGGTGCGTCGGGTTAACGGTTTCTTTATGGGCTTGATAGAAACGGCGTACATCATCTTTTAATTTTAGTTTGTACTCAGAATCAACAGCGTGACGTTCGCGATCTAACAAGTCTGCATTAAAGCTGGGCGCGATAAAGAATTGTGCGAAACGATCAAGAGCGTTATGGAAATAGCTGTTGTTAATGTCAAAGTAATAGTTGGTATATTCAGTACCGGTCCAAGCATTATTACTGCCGCCATGCATGGAAATGAACGATTGGTACTCTCCCGGTTTCGGGTATTTATCGGTGCCGAGAAACAGCATGTGTTCAAGCAAGTGTGCAAGCCCTTCATGTTGCTTAGGATCATCAAAATGCCCCACGGCGACAGACATAGATGCAGCTGATTTTTTACACTGCTTATCTTGAATGAGTAATACGGCTAAACCGTTAGGGAGCTTGATGTGACGGTATTGTTTGTGATCATTAGGGCTAGTTATCAAGGCATGTGCTCCATGTGCTGACTGCATCGGATGAATAATTAAACTTAGATCGGCGTCAAAGAATGGCTAATCTAAAATGCAGTAATGAATGCTGAGGTTTAATCTTATTCGTAAGAAACAAATCGCCCGATGACGATACTGTTTACTCATAAATATTGTTTACCAATAATATAAATTAGTATGGCGTTAAAATGGCAGTAAGTAATTATTTTTGATGATTTTGTTTAAAACAATGTTGAAAAACATAAGCTAAACGTGGTTTTTAATATTTTTGTCATCAAGTCGCGTTATCATGCAATCGTTTTTTAGGGGTATGTTAATATCTAATCAGGATCCAATAGATATTATAGCGTGGTGGTATGAAGATTTATATTATGCGACACGGTCAAGCAGGCTTGTATGCAAACAGTGATGCTGAACGTGAATTAACAGGTACTGGGCGCCAGCAGTCAGTTGATATGGCGAGTTGGTTAAGTGCTATAGAGCCAACTATTGATTGCGTATTACACAGCCCTTATATACGCGCGGCACAAACCTGGCAAGTTATCGGGAACTTTTTTACTGCTAACAATGTCGAAGTATGTGAAGACATTACTCCTTATGGAGAAGCTGAATTTATTGCCGATTATGTTAAGGCGCTTGTCGCACAACATGATTACCAAACTGTGTTACTGGTTTCACATTTACCTGTGGTGAGTTATTTAACCGCCACGTTAACGGCCGGTAAGCATATGCCTGCGTTCGCAACATCTGCGATCGCCTGTTTAGAATTAGATGAAAATATTTTTAATTTGAAGTGGTTAGAAACACCTGCAAGTATAAAGTAATACACTGGTTTTTTAATAAGGTTTATGATTAGTGCTTACACTTTATACAACGGGTAATACAGAGTTAAATGTCTTTGCATTACCCCATTGTTAGTATATTATGCCGCCTCTGTTTGGGTACTTGGATGGTACCTATATAAGCGTATAAAGGAGTGCTAAATGCGTAGTTTTAAACAGTTTAACTCATTACGAATTGCAAAATATGTAAAGAGTTTTTTTCATGGAACCCTCTATGTCACAGGTTTGGGATTATTAGAGTTCCAGCAAGGTTTGTTAGTTATGCCGAGTAATGCAGGTAACAATGTTAAAATGCGTATCTCGGAAGTAAATCGTGAAATTAAACGGTTTGCTATTTAGCAAAACTCGCTTTAAAGGTTAGTGTTATGCACTAACCTTTTTTTGTGCCTGTTTTTTGGTATTATATTTAGTATGCCAACCAAAATTGAGCACTAATTATAACGTTTACAGTTAATCCAAAACCTGCGTGTTAATCAAGAAACATGGCGGCATTGAATCCTGCGGTAACGCATAAGCTTAGCAGCATCATAATGATGACATTGTAACGCTTTAAAAAGCTAAGCCTTGGGTATTTGGCGTTAAACGCCGCAGCTTTATCAGCCTTTACCTTTATCTTTGCTGATTTTATGACGTGTAGTCTATCTTCTTCCTGCATTGCTGCTTCAATCTCTGCCAGACGTTCGTTATTTTCTTTCTCGAGCTCTGCAAACCACTGGTCTTGTTTATCGGTCATTATTAATTCGCTACCTTAAAAATAAACTACCTTAAAAAGTCTTCTTTATTCGTCAACTCAACGAGAATTGAGATAGCTGCGCTGCCACCCCATGTTTTTGTTGCCTGATGAAATGCTTCGATATCGGGATGCTGCGCTAACCACATTGGTAATTGGCGTTTAAGAATGTTCTTGCCATGACCATGCATCACATTACAACAACGGATATGCTGTTTACGACATTCTGCAATGAGTGCCGATATTTCTACTTTGGCTGTTTCCTGGGTTAAACCATGTAAGTCCAACAGTAATTCAGGTTCGTAATCACCACGGCGTAACTTTTTCAACTCATAAGGTGAAACTCCTTCACGTATATAACGTGTCGGCCCTTCGTCAGCAATATGCGGCTCAAATTGATCGGAGAAAAAATGTTCACGTTGCGCTGATTCTTGTCGGATTGAATCATTTGCTTGAGTTTTCGGTTTATTTGCCCTGATTTTTGTTTTGCGTATGGTATCCTGTGCCAAAGGTTTTATACCTTTCATGCTATCAGAGAAAAGAGCTTGTTCATCCGGTTTCAATGCGGCTTGCGATACTTTCACTTGCGCAGCTTGTGCCTGTTCCTTTGCTACATCTATTTGTTGCAGCATCTTTTTTTTCATTTGTTTATTAAACATAATGTTAGTTACCCAGATTCAACTGCTAAGCTCAGTTGATTAAACATTTTGTTACTTTACCAAAATTGGAGTCAATTGTGGACAGGATTTTTATTGACGAAGCAGTCAAAGAGTTAACTACAATACAAGATATTATCCGTTGGGCGGTTAGCCGTTTTAACGATGCGGGTATTTTTTATGGTCACGGTACTGATAACGCGTGGGATGAAGCTGTACAGTTGATCCTACCGACACTACATTTGCCATTAGATATTGACCCTCAAATTCGTCATGCAAAACTGCTTACTTCTGAACGCCAAAAACTGGTTGAACTCATTGTTCGCCGCGTTAATGAACGTATTCCAGCTGCATACCTGACTAACAAAGCTTGGTTTGCTGGTTTAGAGTTCTTTGTTGATGAACGTGTTTTAGTGCCACGCTCACCATTTGCAGAACTGATCATGAATGGTTTTCAACCATGGTTAACGCACGAACCGATGCGTATCCTTGATATGTGTACGGGCAGTGCTTGTATTGCCATTGCCATGTCACATGCATTCCCAGATTCAGAAATTGATGCAGTTGATATTGAACACGGTGCGATTGAAGTCGCCGAGATCAATATTCAAGATCACGGTGTTGAGCAGCAAGTAACACCAATTCAATCTGATTTGTTCTCTAATCTAACAGGCTTACGTTACGACATGATCGTATCTAACCCGCCTTATGTTGATCAAGAAGACATTGATAACCTTCCTGAAGAGTTCAAACATGAACCTGAGATTGGTTTACAGTCTGGCTTTGACGGCCTTGAGCTAACGCTGAAAATGCTAGCACAAGCACCGGATATGCTAAACGATGGTGGTTTACTGTTCGTTGAGATCGGTAACAGCATGGTACACATGCAAGAGAAATTCCCAGAAGTACCATTTACATGGTTAGAAATGCAAAATGGCGGTCAC
This sequence comes from Moritella sp., assembly GCF_033791185.1. GTDB lineage: Bacteria > Pseudomonadota > Gammaproteobacteria > Enterobacterales > Moritellaceae > Moritella. The sequence goes on from NZ_JASJHF010000301.1 coordinate 13,493, forward strand.
GGTATCTTCGTGATCAGCAAAGAGCAGATCGAAGCTTCAATGGCAGAATTTGCACCGTTTAAATAATTCGGTAACGGATCATTATAGGCTGTTACAGGCCACGATAAACCTGTGTTCATCTTGGATGGCCACAGGTTTTTTTTATTGTTTTTTTTCTCTGTTTGCTATTGTCGCTAAGCCGCGGGTCTTGTATTCTCGAAGGTATTGGTAAGTATTTTATAAAGGAAACGCTGTTATGGCAGGGAATAGTATTGGGCAATTATTTAAGATCTCTAATAATCAAACCAATACCGTGATGGGGATGACCATGGCGGAACAGTTGGCCAAGTTTGATATTATGGTGACCGATTCTGCCGAAATACTG
>NZ_JASJHF010000302.1:0-9581 GCF_033791185.1 Moritella sp.
GGTAAGGGGTAGCTGGTGTTGTTAGATAACACCAGCTAAGTATAATTATTTAGTTGTAACAACGCCATTTTGCGTGCCAGTCAGCACAACGTCTGCCCCGCGAGCCGCGAATAAACCGTTTGTTACTACGCCAACGATAGCGTTAATAGCGATTTCGAGTGCTTTTGGATCTTTGATTTGCATGTGGTAAACATCAATAATAATATTACCGTTATCCGTCACCACACCTTCACGGTAAACTGGATCACCGCCAAGTTTCAGTAATTCACGTGCCACATAAGAACGGGCCATCGGAATAACTTCAACCGGTAATGGGAACTCACCTAATACATCAACATTCTTAGTATCATCAATAATACACACGAATTTTTTAGCCACCGCTGAAACAATCTTTTCACGTGTTAGCGCTGCGCCACCACCTTTAATCATGTTGTTGCCGCCATCAATTTCATCTGCGCCATCCACATAGATATCAAGTTGCGCTACGCTGTTTAAATCAAATACTTCAATACCCAGTGCTTCTAAACGCTGAGTTGATGCGATTGAACTTGAAACGGCACCTTGAATGTCTTCACGGATGGTACCGAGTGCATCAATAAAATGGTTAACGGTTGAACCGGTACCTACACCAACGATGCTATCTTTTTCAACATATTCTAATGCTGCCCAGCCTGCTGCTTTTTTTAATTCATCTTGAGTCATGTTATATCCATTTATATTGATTGCGGTGTTGCGTGCTCGTATTTTATTACCTTTTGATTATACCCAAATCGTTAACCAAACAGCAATGTTCTTGATGGCGTGATTATTTCTTTGATAGGCATATCCCAAGGGGCGATGGGTAAATTGTCATGTTGCTGGCAATCGTGTGCTAAACCAAGCACGTAGGGCGGTTGTTGAGCTCCGCGTACAAATTGGTGTTGAGAGAAAGTGCGATCGTAATAACCACCGCCCATGCCCAAACGGTTACCCGCTAAATCAAACGCCACTAGCGGACTACACACTAGGTCTAAGTCGAGATAGGGGATCACTTGGCTGACATTGAGCTTGGGTTCGCTAATACCGTATTTATTTTTGACGAGTGGCGTTGTGGGAGTAAGGCGAGTAAATAATAATTGCTTGTGACTAAACGGATGTAAAATAGGAATGTAGACTTGCTTGCCTTGCTGCCAGCACCAATCGATGACCGCTTGGGTATCGAGTTCGCCATCATTATGTAGATAGAGGGCAATATACTGCGCGGAGTGAATATGGGGGTGCTGCTTAAACTGGGCAACAAGATCATGGCCTGCTTGTCGCTGCTGCAGGTTTGACAGTTGCTGGCGACGTTGGCGTATTTGTTGTCTTATTGCGGTTCGGGTTGTTGCTAGTTGTGGTTGTAAATCAGACATAAACAAGATTCCATACTCGTTAAGATCGGTACTGAATTTATGTTAACACAAGAAGTGGGCCCCAGGGTGCGGCTACAAGGTATAGTCCTGAACCCGAAGGCTCAGGTCGGCTATCCAAGCTGTTACCGCAGGCTTCTCAAAACGAGTTGAGCATGCACAATAGTAACAGGAATGGGTGCCTAAAATGTGATTATCGGCTCAGGGACATAACCCGCACACCAATCACCCCAGGGTTATTTGGTTATACTGCAGATGGTTCTTTATCAATTTTATTATTGACCAACGCGCGTTCAATGCTTTCTTGTAACAATTGAATACGATCATCTACGGTATTTGTATATTCTGTTGTTTTGTGTCGTTCTTTACGAAGATCATGACAAAAATTTAATGCCGCCATTACAGCTAAATGCTCTAAATTTTTGATATTGGTCTTCGCTTGTATCTCTTCTAACTTTTTATTGAGTACAGCAGCTGTTTGATGAAGTTCATCGACTTCTTCACTTGGACTACCGACTTTAAAGTGGCGACCCAATATTGCAATATCAACCGCAGTTGTACTCATGGCTATACTCTAAGTTATCTGGCTCAAGGGCTATATCAAGCACCTCGGCTGATACGTCTGAACTGACTATATCTCGCAATAGTGAGCATTGCAAGGGGTTATCTAATTGAAATTTTGAGTTACGGATCGAGATTAATCAAGTTGCCCATAAATCCAACAGCTTAGTATGGTATTTAGCGTATCGGCATGGCTTTATTGGCATGAAACACTGGGGTTTATAGGCATAAAATAGACGTCAAGGTTAACTATTTTACTCTAATTTACCAACGAATTTGACCGCTATCACACTCTGCGTAGCGGTCGTTGCTCATCTTAGTTGCCAGTCGTATTTGTCGCTAAAACTGGCGTTGGTAAGCTGCCGTCTAATTGCGGTGCAGCGTCTGATTGTTTTGCCGCACGTTGATTTTTTGCTTCCACTTTTGCCAGCCACAATAGCGGTAGAATAATAAAGGCAGTACCTATGGCCATGCCGATATCTGGGATCTCATCAAACCAAATAAGACCGACGACGACCGCACCGATTAAGCCACTGTATTCGGCGCTGGCAATTTTGCTTGCTTCGCCAGAACGGTAGGCCATGACACAAAAACCCGCATAGATAAGGATAAATAAGGTGGAACCTGCCGCCGTTAGCAAAGGCGCAAAGTCCCACGGTTTACCTTCCCATACTGTTAAAGCCAGTGATGCCGGTATACCGACTAAATTGGTTAATAGCAGGGTTTGAAACACAGTCTGGTGTTTTGGCAGTTTACGGATCAATAGATTATTCGCTGCGAGGGTAAACGCCACCACCAGTGCCGCGATTGCAGCCCAATCAATTTCGGTTGGACGGATGACAATTAATACGCCAATGAAACCTAATACGCCGGCACTTATCGAATGTACGGTGAGCTTTTCTTGGAACCACAGCATCGCCATTGGCAACATGATTAATGGTGCCGCGTAAAAGATGGCATTTGCTGTTGCCAGTGGCATTGAATTGAGCGAGTAAACCATGAAGATCGCGCCAAGTAGCCAAATATGACCACGTACAGCATGCCATTTCAGCCCATCAACTAAGCTTTTTCTGTTACTTGTTAAACAAAATGGGATAAGGAACAGTACCGCTGTCAGCTGTCGGAAAAACACAAATTGATAAACCGCAGTATCTTCCGATAAGGTCTTAATTAAGGAATCAGAAAAAACAGCAATAACGTTACCAACGATTAGCAAGGTCATTGCTAAACCGACAGTCATTTTAGGCATGGTGTGCTCCTAGGCATAAACAGTAACAGCCACAAGGCTGTGAGGTGGACATGGAAAAAGTGTGATGTGGGTAGCATATTTCAAAAGTAGGGATGAAGTATAATGATAAATATATTTCTAGTATGAGCTGAGCTAATAGTGAGACTACCCCCGTTACGCGCCTTGCAATGTTTTGAGGCGGTTGCCCGTTTTAACAGCTTTTCTAGAGCTGCCGATCAACTGAATGTGACCCAAAGTGCAGTCAGTCATCAGGTCCGCTTGTTAGAAGAGTATCTGGGTGAATCCATGTTTAACCGTCAAGGCCGCACCTTGTCGCTCACCGATATGGGCGAGCGCTATTATGAAGAGGTCAGTCAGTCCTTGGCGAATATCTCGACTGCAAGTCAGCAGATCCGCGAAGGCAAGTCGGGCAAGATCCGTTTAGCCCTATATAGTTCCTTAGCGGTGAAATGGTTGATCCCGCGCTTGGATAATTTACGCCAGCAATACCCTGAAATTGACCTGTCATTAAATATGGTGGCGGATGAACCGGATTGTAGCGACCAAGTGGCAGATTGTTTTATTACCGTCAATCCTCCGAAACGTAATTTTGTCAGCCAGTATCTCTATGCTGAGCGCCTGTATCCGGTGTGCGGTAAAAAATTGTGGCAGCAGCTGCAAGATAAACCGTTGCCGGATGCGTTGTGGCAACACCCGCTATTGTCGGTGCAGTCGGTGTATCCCGACAGTGCGTTAGGTGAAGATTGGATCCGTTGGTGTGAGTTAGGGGGCTTTACGCTACCGCAGCACGCCAAGATGAATTATTTTAGTCATATGCTGATGGCGGCAGAAGCGGCGCGTTATGAACAGGGCATTACCTTGGTAAATCATTATTTGATGAATGACCAAGACCGCCAACATAACTTTGTGCGTATCCCGATGCACGAGATCTTAACCGGTGATAACTTTTATTTTGTGTATAAAAAATCCCGAGCTAAGCAAACGGATATCGTCAAACTTGGCCGTTGGTTAAAGCAGCAATGTTACGATCAAGAACTCCATGGTCATGAACAAGCGCAACAAGGACTCGATAAAGCGCCCAGCAACGCCGGTTAGTTAACGATTAAGGTCTGTGCAAAATACGTGGCTATGGTCTTGATCTGGGTGAAATGCTAATATGGCGGCTATAACTCTAAATACATTAATCTATTGGTAAGGTCCACACATGGATAAAGTTAAACTTCCTCTTTTTGCTGACGTAAGTGCGCAGTTACAACAAAGTGATTTATTAGTCAATCCTGCCGATGTGCACGGTGTGATCTGTGGTCTATTATGTGGTGGCGTTAAGCTAGATAGCAAAGCATGGTTAACGCCGTTTGATGAGTTAATCAACGAAGGTCTGGGTATTCCAGATTCACTGCAACCACTATTAGCCGACGTTTATAGCAGTAGTGAAGCCGCTTTAAAAGACATGACACTCGGGTTTGAATTGTTGCTGCCAGACATGGACCAACCGTTAGAATTACGTATGGAAGCATTGGCCGAATGGGTACAAGGTTTCCTTGGTGGTTTTGGTATGGTGCACTCAGTGACAACCAAAGCCAGCGATGACGTGAAAGAACTGATTGCTGATTTTGCCAGTATTGCGCAAATGGACGTTGATACCGACGACGACAGTAACGAAGCCGAAGAAGCTTTTTACGAGATCGTTGAATACGTGCGTATGGGGGCGACTTATTGCTTTAATGAATTAAGTGATGGTGAGACGAACTTAACGCCAGTACTGCACTAATTTATTTACCAAGATTACGGTTAGCCCTTGATTTTAATTAACATCAGGGCTGATATTAATGCCATTATTTTGCTAAAAGATGATTTATCGCAAGCGTAATATAAGCCGAGATCGTTATGCTTATATTACGCGTATTCGCATGTTAGTCGCCGTTGGCTGTTGTTATAGTGTCATCGTTTTTTAATTTCAATAACTTGTTAGGATCGAAATGTCAGTGGTTGAATATGATATTGCAATTGTGGGTGCCGGCATGGTTGGTGCGACACTTGCGCACGCCGTAAGCCAGATACAACACCAAGATGGTCGTCAATTATCGATAGCGCTAATTGATGCTAATCCGCCAACCACCAGTAATCATCCTGGCTTTGATGCGCGGGTGATTGCATTATCTTATGGCTCGCAACAGATCTTAACTCAGTTCAAGCTGTGGGATAAGATCGCGCCAACAGCCACCGCGATCAAGCACATTCATGTATCCGATCGTGGTCATTGGGGGTTTACCCGTCTTGATCACAGCGAATATAACTTGCCTGCATTGGGGCAAGTGATTGAACTGCAAACCGCGGGACATATTTTCCAACAAGATATTGCCGAGATTAACAACATTACTTGGTATTGCCCTAATCAGTTAGTCAGCTTAGATCGTCAAATTGAGCATACCGACCTTACCCTTGATGATGGCCAGCAACTGCGCTGCAAATTATTAGTGGGCGCGGATGGTAATAATTCAATGGTACGTCAATTAACGCATGTGCCAATTGAAGTGACGGATTTTGAGCAAACCGCGATCATCGCTAACGTCAATACCAGTAAAAGCCATGAAGGCAAAGCCTATGAACGTTTTACTGATACCGGTCCGTTAGCTCTGCTGCCAATGTCAGAACAACGCAGTTCGTTAGTCTGGTCAGTGCGCAGCGATGAAGTTGATGAGATCATGGCATTAACTGATGGCGAATTTTTAACACGTTTACAACAGCGTTTTGGTTATCGTTTAGGTAAGTTTACCCACACGGGTCAACGTTTCTCCTATCCGTTGTTATTAACCGAAGCGTTAGAGCCAACGCAACATCGTAGTGTTGTGATTGGTAATGCTGCCCATGCATTACACCCGATTGCGGGTCAAGGTTATAACCTGGGTTTGCGTGATGTCGCGGTACTACATCATCAAATTGAACAAGCATTTTTAAGCGAACAAGACGTCGGCGCGCAAATGGTCACGAAAGGTTATTGGCATAAGCGCCAAGGCGATCATCAAACAACGATTTGGATGACGACCTCATTAGCGACCTTGTTTGCCAATAATTATGCTCCGCTGGTGGCGGGCCGTAATTTAGCCCTCCATACCATGGGCTACAAACCAGAATATAAGCGCGCATTAGCACGTCAAGCACTTGGCGCGTTCAAGTTATTTTAAGCTATTTAACTGTTTAAAACATTAAAAGTAGAATTAGGATCTGATATGCAATCTTATGATATTGCGGTTGTTGGCGGTGGCATGGTTGGTCTTGCTTTTGCTGCCGCATTGAAGGAAACCACCCTTAAGATCGTGGTTATCGAAGGTCATGAACTTGATCGCGAATTAGGTGAATCACCGGAATTACGCGTCAGCGCGTTGAGCCGTGCCAGTCAAAATATATTACAAAATTTAGACGCGTGGAGCGGCATTGAAAGCCGCCGCCAGCAAGCGTACAACGCGATGCAAGTTTGGGATCGTAATGGCTTCGGCCAGATTGATTTTGACGGCGATGGTCTAATGACAGATACCTTAGGTCATTTAGTTGAAAACAAAGTGATCCAATTAGCGCTGTTAGAGCAAATTGAAAAAGCCAGTAATATTACCTTATTAACCGGTACTCGTATTCGTAAACTAAGTCGTAGCGCTGATGCGGCTTGGTTAACGCTAGAAGATCAAGAACCTGTGTATGCTAAGTTGATAGTGGGTGCTGACGGTGCTAACTCATGGACGCGTACGCAAGTGAAGATCCCACTGACCACGTGGGATTATAATCACCATGCTATTGTGGCTAACATTCGCACCGCCGATCCGCATCAAGCTTGTGCACGTCAGATCTTTAATCCAGAAGGGCCCTTAGCGTTTTTACCGTTATGGCAACCGGATCTGTGTTCTATCGTGTGGTCATTACCACCCGAGCGTGCGACTGAACTGTTGGCGATGGACGAAAGCGAGTTCAACAAACAGTTGACCGTGGCCTTTGATGGTCGTTTAGGGCTGTGCAGTGTGGAAGGTCAGCGTCAGGCATTCCCATTAAAGATGCGTTATGCGCGTAGCTTTGCTAGCGATCGTGTCGCCTTGATTGGCGATGCCGCGCATACCATTCATCCTTTAGCAGGGCAGGGTGTGAACCTTGGTTTGTTAGATGCGGCGAGTTTGGCGCAATGTGTGTTAGAAAATCATCTGGCGAATAAAGATATCGGCAGCCATGCGCACTTGCGTAAATTCGAGCGCTGGCGTAAAGCCGAAGCGGCGATGATGATCTCAAGCATGGAAGGCTTAAAGCGGTTATTTAGTGGCGGTCATCCGGCCAAGCGTATTTTCCGTGATATTGGCCTGAGCTTGTCGAATAAATTACCGGGATTAAAGCAAAGCTTTATTAAACGGGCGATGGGTTTAGAGGGTGAGTTACCCGAGCTGGCAAAATTAGACAGTACTCGTTAAGCTGATCACAGTTAATTGTTAAATAGAGTCATTAATCAGTCACCCCCACGACGCTATAAGTGAGAATAACTAATGTAAACACCCTGTTTGCATTAGTTATCATAATGCCTGATGCTGTTATTGTTAACATCTCAATAGTGCAATAATGGTTAATATAGTCAATATTTGGTAAAACTAACTGCCTGACTTCGTTTTTTTGTGATCTACAACGTCATTACCCCGCTGAAATAACTTTTTTAACTTTGAAAATGTTAGCCTTGCGCGCATTATTATTTTGTTAACCATTAGATTTTCTATTCTTAAAATAATTTTTAACGAATGCTATCTAAGGGTATAATCGAATTATTGTCATGTAATAGGCTTTACATACAACTCTTTATATATAAATAAGAAAGCAATTTTACTTGATCCCAAGTCTTGATTAATAACTGTCAATTAAAGGAATTATAGAATGGCTCAACAAACAGTACTGTTCCCGAAGCACGTAGAAGCAGGGGCAAAAATGGTGGACTTCCATGGTTGGGATATGCCAATCAATTATGGTTCTCAGATTGCTGAACATAATGCTGTACGCGAAGATGCGGGTATGTTCGATGTGTCACACATGACCATCGTTGATATCAAAGGCGCTGACGCTAAGTCGTTCTTACGTTATTTACTTGCCAATGATGTGGCAAAATTAACGGTTTCTGGTAAAGCCCTTTATACCGGAATGTTACAACAAGATGGTGGGGTGATTGATGACCTTATCGTTTACTTCTTCAATGATGAATACTACCGCCTGGTAGTAAATTCAGCGACGCGTATTAAAGATTTAGCCTGGATCAACCAACAAGCTGCAGATTTCTCTGTCGTTGTTACTGAATTACCTGAACTCGCCATGATTGCAGTACAGGGCCCGAAAGCCAAAGAAAAAGCCGCTACTGTATTCACCGCCGAGCAAAACGCCGCGGTTGAAGGCATGAAGCCATTCTTTGGTGTGCAAGCAGGCAATCTATTTATTGCGACAACGGGTTATACCGGTGAAGCAGGTTATGAGATAGTCGTACCACAAGATCAAGCTTGCGAGTTATGGCAGCAACTTGTGGACGCAGGCGTGCAACCAGCAGGTTTAGGCGCACGTGATACGTTACGTCTAGAAGCGGGCATGAACCTTTATGGTTTAGATATGGATGAAACGGTATCACCGCTAGCCGCTAATATGGGCTGGACGATTGCTTGGGAACCACAAGAACGTGACTTTATTGGTCGCGCAGCACTGACCGCTCAAAAAGCCGAAGGTACTGACAAGCTTGTTGGTTTAGTACTCGAAGCTAAAGGTATTTTACGTACTGGTCAAAAAGTGGTATTTACTAACGCGGCAGGCGAAGCATGTGAAGGTATTATCACCAGTGGCAGCTTCTCACCAACGTTAGGTTTTAGTGTTGCATTTGCACGTGTGCCAGCATCAATCGGTGACACAGCAGAAGTTGAAATGCGTAAAAAGTTAGTGCCAGTGGCAGTCACTAAACCCGCGTTCGTTCGTAATGGTAAAAAACTAGTTTAGTGCTAAGTTTGATTTAACTGAAAATTGTATGACGTAAGCTGAGTTGCATGCAGGCTATTGATAGGCTTAAAGGCTAGCAATAATTCGACTGTTCAGAAATCGCAATTCAGGGTCTACAGCGTTACCAAATAAAAACATAATCATTTAAGTAAAAGACAAAAGGAATTTCAACAATGAGCAATATCCCAGCTGAACTAAAATATGCAACTTCACACGAATGGGTTCGCGTTGACAGCGACGGTATCGCTACAGTTGGTATCAGTGAACATGCCCAAGGCCTTTTAGGTGATATGGTATTTGTTGAATTACCTGACGTTGATGATTCAATCAGCGCTGGTGATGATGTTGCTGTTGCAGAATCAGTAAAAGCAGCTTCAGACATTTACGCA
>NZ_JASJHF010000303.1:0-10195 GCF_033791185.1 Moritella sp.
CTGGCATTGCCACTTGAGCATCAACGTCGTTCTCAGCATTTATCTGCACACCTAAAACATAGTCATCATCACCATCATGAAAAAGAGGCATTGGCACTCCATGCTGATCTACGTTTTGAGCGTCATCATGGTGAAGGGCAAGATCTATTTAGTTATGGTTGGATCTTCAACCAACACCAAGTATTTAATTTGATGGCGCTTGCTACGCTGCTAGAACCGCTAGAAGTAGTGCGCTTGAAAGCGGCGATTAAGACTGAACAAGGTTGTTTTGCGATAAACAGCGTTAATGGCGAATGTGATTTTACGCCGATAAGTACACTCGAGACGAGTAAAATCGAGATCATTAGTATGCTTGAGTTACCTTGGCAACAATTGGAGGAGGCATTATGCGATTCTCTCTTAGGAGGATAACATAGCTGAATATGAATTTTAAATTGCAGATTTAAAATTAAAGTTAGTTATATATAGCTGAATTAATCTATATTTTAGTTATAGATTGCTATGCATCGTATAATTCATGCCAACAAAACAATCATTGTCTGCTGCTTTTTTCGTATACTTTAATTATAGATTTTGGGTAATTAAATATTTGGTGTAGATGATGGTGAATAAACAAATTAAATCTTTATTATGTATGCGACTTCGATACAGCAACTAAGCCTTGAATGTGGTGCTTAGTTGCTGGTTTTACCACGCGCGATGACCGCTAATTCATCAGTGATGATGTAATTGTAAATACGTAAAAGGATCTTAACATGACCACATTTAACCATAATAAATACCAAGCTTTTCCCGTCCTAAATATGCCTAATCGTCAATGGCCAGATAACAGGATAATGCAAGCACCGCAATGGTGTAGCGTTGATTTACGTGATGGTAACCAGGCATTGGTTGATCCAATGACGATTGCGCAAAAGCGTCGTTATTATCAATTATTATTAGCGATGGGTTTTAAACAGATCGAAGTTGGCTTTCCCGCCGCATCTCAGATGGATTTTGATTTTGTCCGTTGGTTAATTGAAGAAAATAAGATCCCGGATGACGTTACGATTCAAGTATTAACCCAAGCCCGTGAAAGTCTTATCGAAAAAACCTTTGCGGCGTTAAAAGGTGTTAAACAGGCGATTATTCATGTTTATAATTCAACCTCGACGGTGCAAAGAGAGCTGGTATTTCAAAAAGATCGCCAAGGTATTATTGATATCGCAGTACAAGGTGCAACTTGGGTTAAACAGCATGCCGACGCTAACTCTGGTCCGCGCTGGCAGTTTGAATATTCTCCTGAAAGTTTTTCGGGTACAGAGCTGGATTTTGCCGTTGATATCTGTGATGCGGTTAATGCCGTTTGGCAGCCGACCTTCGCGGAACCGGTGATCATTAATTTACCGGCGACTGTAGAAATGTCGACTCCGAACGTGTTTGCAGATCAGGTCGAATGGTTTTGTAACCATGTGCAGAACCGAGACGCTATTACAGTTAGTGTGCATACTCACAACGATCGTGGTTGTGCTGTCGCTGCTGCGGAGCTTGCGGTAATGGCTGGCGCAGATCGTGTTGAAGGTACTTTGCTTGGTAATGGTGAGCGTACGGGTAATATGGATATTATTACCATGGCGATGAACCTGTATAGTCAAGGTGTTGATCCTGAACTTCACTTGGGTGATATTGATAATATTATTGCGACTATTTCTGAATGTACCCAGTTACCGGTTCATCCTCGTCACCCTTATGTTGGAGAATTGGTGTACACCGCTTTTTCTGGTAGTCATCAGGATGCGATTAAGAAATGTTTAGACCGTCGAGAGCCTGAAAGTACTTGGAATGTGGCTTATCTACCTATTGACCCTACAGATTTAAATCGAACCTTAAAGCATGTTATCCGAGTAAATAGCCAATCAGGCAAAGGCGGTATTGCATATTTGCTTGAGCAAGAATATGGAGTGCAGTTACCGCGTTGGTTACAAATTGAATTTTCAGCAGTGGTACAGCAGCACTCTGAAATGACAGCCTGTGAGTTAATGACCCCGCAAATATGGCAGCTGTTTAAATCGACTTATAGCCATACAGAACACACATATCAGTTAGCGGATTACAATGTGAATCATGGTGAGATTGATAAGATACAGGCGCAACTAGCAAATGATGGTAACAGTGTGAGCGTGATAGGTGAAGGATATGGTGCGCTAACCGCCTTTATCGCAGCATTAAAACAGCATTTTAATATCGAATTTGAAGTGATTAACTTTAGTGAACACGCATTAAGCAAAGGCACGGATGCTGATGCAATTGCTTATTTACAAATTAAGACCGCGACTGAATTGGTTATTGGTGTCGCGATCCACAATGATATTTTGACTGCGTCATTGACGGCATTATTAAATGCGGTTAATCAGTTGGTCTCGATTAAACGTTTTTCCGTAGCATGATAAGCGCGGGTATGACATGAGTGATACCCATAGCGAAGGCTTAACTTGTTTTACAAATATCTGCCGCCCAAGGGCCTAAGGTTTTACCGCCTTGGCCTTTATAAATAAACGTCACTCCAATGTTATCCTCATGCGCTAATCTATAAATGCTGCTTTTTTTATCTTCACATAGTGTTTTATGGGTTTGCTTCTCTATGTGTTTTTGTTGCCAGAGCAAATTTGTTGCTGGTAGCCGATATGTTACCGTCAATATTGAGCTATAACGATCAAATTTTAGATGGTGATGGTTATCTGCCATTTTTTGATAACGAACGATCGTCATATTATCTAATTTAGTTGGCTGATACTTATAATTCTGTGTTGACTGACATCCGTATAGACCAGTGCTTAGCATAATAAATGCAAATAACTTATTCATAAAACACCACTTCCTTGTGTCATTTTTATTGTCTTGACTGCCACTGATGTTAACACTTGATTAACATTAGTGGCTATTTTTTCAGGTTTCTATTTTCATACTTTGTTTATTGCACTATTTGGACGTCGACGATAGAGGTGTTTTAGCCATGTAACTAAACGCCCTAAATCTTCTAATAATAAGTAATTAATCGGGACGATAAATAAGGTTATCACCGTCGCAAATAAGATCCCGAACCCTAATGATATTGCCATAGGAATAAGGAATTGAGCTTGGATACTGGTTTCAAATAGCAGTGGTATCAAGCCCACAAACGTCGTAATAGAGGTTAACATCACAGCTCTAAAGCGTGCGACTCCGGCATCTCTTACTGCTTCTGAAAGCGGCACTCCGTCAGCGCGTTGTCTATTAATATAGTCGACTAATACTAAGGAATCATTTACCACTACTCCTGTTAGCGCCAGCATGCCTAGTATGCTCATTAATGTCAGTGGATTACCCATGATGATATGACCTAAGATGGCGCCAATTGCCCCAAAGGGGATCACTGACATGACGATTAATGGTTGGGTATAAGAGCGAAATGGGATAGCAAGTAAGGCATAAATTGCAAATAACACAAAAACAAGCCCGATTTTTAAGCTAGAAAAAGATTCATCTTGCTCTTTGGCTTCACCTTCAAGCGAGTAACTGACGCTAGGGTATTGCAGCATGACTTGATCCAAATAGCTGGTTAAGTCTTGTTTTAATAACCCTAAATTACCTGTTTCTTTATTTAAATCAGCGGTGATGTTAAGCGTTCGCTGTCGATCAATACGAATAATTGTCGATGGACTGGTGCCAACGATGACTTCCGCTACTTCAAGAAAAGGGATCTCATCACCAGCCGGAGTTCTGATCATCATGTTATTTAAATTATAAATAGACTGGCGTTCATTCTCTGGATAGCGGATAAATACTTTTACGTCATCTTTACCACGCTGTATCCGTTGTACTTGTTCACCATAAAAGGCCTGCCTTACCTGCTGGGCTAGATCCGATAAACTGAGCCCTAACGCTTGCGCCTCTGGTTTTATTGCCAACTGTAATTCTGTTTTACCTTTGGCAATACTGTCCTCGATATCGAAGACGGATGGATACTCTGCTAATTTATGCTTTATGTTATCAGCCACGATTCGTAACGAGTCATAACTCTGCGCGGTGAGTTGTATATCTAACGGGGAACCACTGTGGCCTGTTTCTGCTTTAAATGTCAGGCTTTGCGCGCCTGGTACAAGGCCGATTAATACTCGCCATTCTTTGACTAAAGATGCCACGCTAATATCAATAACGCGCTCTTCTTCTGATTGAACCTGGAATATTACGCGGCCACGATGCGATTGACCAGCGCTGTTACCGCCGCTTGAACCTACGGTGGCGAAAATATCTTTGATAACACTTTTATTGGTATCCGTATCGGTATATTTCTTCTGCAGTAGTAATGCTGAGTCCAACATTTTTTGCACGTATTTATCGGTTATCGCAATATCAGTGCCTGTAGGCATGACTATAACGCCTTTTGCTATTTCACTCGGGATCCGTGGGAAAAAAATAAAGCGTACCCAACCTGATGAGACTAACGTTAAGACGATGAGCATCACTGAGAGTGCTAAGGATAATGATAGATAGCGGCGTGCTAACACGGCAGATAATACTGGTCGATAATAGCGAATAATGGCTTTTTCAAAGTTATTTGCGAAATTTTCTTGCCAACGTAAGAAGCTGTTTTTGTTACTATCTTGCATACGGATATGCTTTAAGTGTGCTGGTAAAATTAACTTTGATTCTATTAATGAAAACAGTAATACCGGTATCACAATGGCGGGTATTTGCGCAAAAATATCGCCCCGTGCACCTTCAATCAACGTCAGTGGAATAAAAGCGGCGATGGTGGTTAAAATACCAAAGGTGACAGGTTTAGAGACTTCTTGTGTGCCTATGATAGCGGCTCTTTCTGGTGGTTCGCCACGTTTTAGATGAGTATAGACATTTTCACCGGTAACAATGGCATCATCGACTAAAATACCGAGCACCATAATGAAAGCGAATAATGAGATGATATTGATGGATATGTCCATTTCTGGCATAAATATCGCCCCCCCCATAAAGCTGACGGGAATACCAACAGTTACCCAGAATGCGATGGCTGGACGTAAGAATAGCGTGAGCATGATGGCGACTAAGATACCACCTTGGAGCGCACTGGTACTGAGGGTATTAATACGTGATTTTACGATCTTAGAATCATCGCGCCAGTAATTCATTTTCACTCCTGCTGGCATTAATGGCTGTTGCGCGATAATAAAGGCTTTTACTGTATCGGCGATAGTGATCGCGCTTTGTGACCCGACGCGATAGACTTCAATGATGACTGCAGGTTTACCATTAAAGCGGGTGATGATCGGAGTTTCTTCAAAATCATCTTTGATACTGGCAATATCTTTTAGCATAAGGCGTGTGCCATCAGGTTCACTGCGAACCATGATATCGGCGTATTCACTACCAACATAAGCTTGGCCTTTACTGCGTAATAAGATCTCACCGGACGGGGTATTAATACTCCCCCCGCTTAAATCCACTGAATTGGCATTAATCGCCGATGCTATTTCATCCATGGTGAGGTTGTATTGACGTAAAGTTTGCTCGGATACTTCAATTGATATTTCATAAGGACGAACAGATTCAAGCGTGACTTGGGTGATGTTATTTTCACTCAATAACCTATCACGGGTTTGTTCGCCAAGCAGACGTAATTCTTTTTCACTTAATTCGCCGGAAATCATTACACTGATCACTTCTCTGCTTGATGTCGGCTGGCTAATAATTGGTTTCTCTGCGCTTGTGGGTAAAGTGTTTAGCGCATCCACCCGATTCTTTATTTCATCTTTTAATAGATATTCATCATATTTGGCGTCGACTTCAACACTGATCGTTGAGCTACCTTCAGTTGAGCGTGACGTTATCTTATCAATGCCTTCAATATCGAGAATAGCTTCTTCAATCGGAATGGCTAAACTTTCTTCTGCTTCATCTGGCGTTGCGCCGGGCAGGGCGATACTAATATTGATCATATCGATGGTGACATCGGGAAAAACTTCTAAATTAACCCGGTATTTAAGGGTAAAAAAACCGGCTCCGAGGATTAATACCATGAGTAGATTGGCAGCTACGTGATTACGGGTAAACCAAGCAATTAAATTATGCATCGATTAGTTACTCTTGCTTAGTTTACTTGAGCTTGACGTTAATCGAGCTTTCCTACCGGATACCACAGAGTTTAAAGGCGTGGTTACTAATAATTCACCAGTATAAACGCCAGCATCAACAATGGTATTTCGGCTATCACGCCAAATCACATTTATATCTTTGCGATTGAGTTGACCGTCCTTAAATACAATGACCTGGTCACCTTCATAAACGCTGGTTGTTGGCAGAATAAAGATATTGTGGAGTACATTACCTGCTATTTCAGCACTCACAAACTGACCTATCTTTAATGCTGGTTTATTACGGTTATCTCGACCATAAGGGTTTTCTATTGTTGCAACGGTATAAAGTTGACGGCTTTTTGTATCTAAAGCTCCTTCTGTCCGGGTTAATTTCCCTGACCAGCGATAACCCTTATTACCAAATTGAGCGGTGATATTGACTGGCGGGTAATATGAATTACTGTTTTGTTTAAATTGTTCAGGAAGCTGAATGTAGTTTTGTTGTTGGCTATTAAGCGGGAGACGAACTTCAACCTGATCCGTTGCATAAATATCTGCTAATACGGTACCGATAGTCACGAATTGACCAATATCTGCATGCTTTGTTAATACTCTACCAGCGTAAGGGGCTGTAATTTTAGTGCGTTGTAGGTTGAGTTGGGCTTGCTCTAGTTGTGCTTGTGCGGAAGCAAGTGAAGCATTAGCAGAGGCTAATTGTGGTTTTCTTAATACCAGATCATTGGGCTCTCCTTTTCGGCTAAGTCGCAGCCAATCTCGTTGCGCTTGTTTACTTTTTGCTTGCTCTTCAGTGAGTGTTAATTTAGCTTCGATTAGCGCGGCTGCTGCTATTTTTACTGCGATGATATAATCACGATCATCAACAGAAAGTAAAGTATCGCCAGCATTAAAAAATCCGCCAGAGATAAATTCAGGTGAAACCTTAGTGACCGTACCCGATACTTGGCTGGCAATACCAGCTTGGCTACGGGGTTGAATAATACCGTTGGTTTTGAGCGTAACCTGAAAATCACTTGCTGTTATGGCAATCACTTCAACGGTTAATTGATTATCTGCCACTTGCGATCTTTTCTCGGGTGTTGGACTCGTGGATGTGATCACTTGGATGATAAATACCGTGATGACTACGACTAATAGCGGTAACACATAGCGAAATAGCGTTTCAAATTTAGTTAATGGCTTATTCGTTGACACGTGAGAGTTCCTTTTCTGGGTTAACCGTCAGTGAGGTCGGAATATCACCGCCTAGTGCGAGTAATAGTTTGATGCGATTTTGAATTCGAGTATTTTTTATCGACAGTAATGAGGTTTGTGCATCAAAGGCACTACGTTGTGATTCCAGCACGGTTATATAATCCGTTAACCCGGCAATATATTGTTCAAATGCCAACTGCTCAGCGACACTAAAGTAGTATTCTGCATCTTGTTGCCGTAATTCTCTTTTTGCGAGTGTAACCTCTGTAGCCAGTGCGGTTTCAACTTCACTGAAGGCTTGCAAGGTAACCTCGGTGACCGATATTGCCGCTTGCTGTGTTTTTGCTGTTTGTTGCGCTTGTTTTGCTGTCAATGCGCCGGCATCAAAGATAGATGCTGATGCATTAGCAAAAAATGACCATACCAAGCTATCTGGTTGTAATAAATTACTCAATTCAGGGCTGCTGCTGCCGCCAGATAAAGAAAGCGATAAACTTGGAAATCTATTTTTATAAGCATGGGCTACACGATAGTTTTCTGCTGTAAGCGCTAGCATAACTTGTTGAATATCGAATCGACGCTGAATTAATTCTGAGGGTAAACCAGAGGGTACCGGCTTTGCGCTAAAGGCTAAATCACCATTCGCGCGAATATGGGCGGCGGGGTAACGACCTAATGATAATTCTAATTGGCGTTGTGCATTTTTTAATGTTTCTACGTTTTCTTGTTTTGCGGCTTGTGCTCTGGCTAAATCGGCGCGAGCAAGGTAGACATCGAGAGGTTGCTTTAAACCTTGATCGTAGCCACTTTCAATAATATCTAAATTTTGCTGTAAGTTTTGTTGGCGCTTACTGATTAATGCCAACTGCTGCTGGTAGAAGATAAGATCAAACCATTGTTGACCGATGAGGGCAATGGTATTTGATTGCCGCTGTTTATAATTGAGGATTGCTTGCTTGGCGTCGAGTGCTGCAGCCTTGGCAAGATCGTCTAGTTTACCAAGGTAATCAATCTCCCAAGCAGCATCAATATTAATAGAATTACTGTTGCTCGTATTCTGATTATTATTTTGACGGCCAGTAGCAAGGTAAGCATCAATTTTAGGTGACTGCCCTGCTTTAGTTTGTTTTACTAAGGCGACGGCTATATCAATATTATATTGCTCGGTGATGAGTTGTGGATTATTCGCTAGGGCTTCTTGTATATATTGGGTCAACTGTGGATAGGCTGTGATACCTTGCCATGATGTTTTGATATCTGAATGAAGATGGACTGTACTCCATTGTGCTGGCTTCGGTAATTTATCTGCAACGATCTCGATTGGCGGGGTAAAAATACTGCACCCTGATAAGTTAACTGCCAAAATAAAGTAGATTATCTGCCGCATGAAAAATCGTTCCTAATTTTAATGTCGAGAGGTCACATTTATTAGTAAAGCTTAATTATCACTTTTTTAGTTTTAGAATAAAGTTTATCGCTTTACCGAGTTGTAGATAGCGTTGTAAATCTGCTTTGTCGTATTTAGTGGATAAATAGGTAATGTTGTTTCTATTTTTTAAATAGCGAGAGACTTGTAAGCGATTGAAGTTACCAATTTTGTATAACATATCAAGTAATGTACTGGCACTTTCATCATTAAAGGCAAGCATTATTGGATAGTCTGATTCTTTATAATCGATTTGTTGCAATGTTACCTTTTTAATTAATTTTTTCTCTTCTAGGTATTCTAGCCATTGCTCAACGAGTTGTGGTTTACAACCGGCAAGTAAATTGAAGAAACCACCACTGTCACTTTTACATTGAGTAAGTAACAAACAAGCAAAGCTATCATCAGTCGCCTTAAAGCTAACTTCGCCGGATTCAGTCCACAGTAACGATGCTACTTGAATCGTTGCTTGCTCTTGATTAAAACCTTCGCATTTAAAAATAAACATAATGACTTTAACTAATGGAAAAATTAATTATACGCAATTTTACCCATAAAAGAATATAAGCTTAATTTCGTTCTGTTAATTTATGTACTTGATCTAGGCATACTTTCAATAAGTGCTGCGCGGCCGTTGTGTTGGTATCCATATTCATTAGCTCATCCATTAATACCGGTAATAGTGGCGACGTTGTGCATTGGCACAAGTTGGTCGGTAATGCTGCGGTAACCCGAGCCGAAAATGTGAGTACATCAATCTGACATGTTGTGATCGATTCAATAGCATACAGACAGTCATGCGGTAACCATGCGGATTGTGATTGCTTTAGAGTGAGTAGGGTTTTACCTAAGCGAATATTGATCTCACCATGACGTATAATCAGTAATTGTGCTTTGTATTGTCGCTGACGTTTAGTTTTTGTTAATGTCTGTAGGTTTAAACGGCTATATTCGATCGGTAAAGACATGATAATTTCACTGTGGGCTAAAATGTAGGCCACTAAAATAATAGATATAATGAGGGATAGCTATTATGAGTATAGGTTGCATGTTATTTATCGAACAAACTGGTTGGTGATGTGAACTTTTTGATTGTTCTGTGAACAGTCATGCGTTCTAGTTTCGTTTAGCTAAAAAAACGCTTGCCATGGAGGGCTAGATCTCTATAATTCGACCTCACTGACACGGCGATAGCCGCTAAGTAAGGTGTTGTAAGGCAACTTCGGTTACTTTTTAAACTTCCTGAGTAAAGCATAAAAATGTGCTTGACTTAAAAATCGGTTTGCGTAGAATACGCAGCCTGACTACGGCGCAAGACGTCAAGGTCAATGCTCTTTAACAATTTATTCAAGCAATCTGTGTGAGCACTTGCAGAGATATAATGACCAAAAATTATATCAATGTAATTGTGAACATTAAATTAAATCGAAAGATTTGGTTTTATAAACAACAAACTTCGGTTTGT
>NZ_JASJHF010000304.1:0-5558 GCF_033791185.1 Moritella sp.
GCTCTACCAACTGAGCTACAACCGCCATTAACTGTCGACTTATCCCGCTAAATATTGTTAGCCAGACCGTCTGTTGTTTCGATGTGGAGATTATGCAGCAGTTAGTTTAAACATGCAAGCCTACCTAGAGAGCATGAACAAATTGCAATCCCTTCGATTCAAATTTAAACAGCCCGTTAAAAACTGCGCCACATAAACCAACCAATAATATTCAGCGCGCTTTCTTTAAAATAGTGATGTTTACCTTGTTGCGACTAATTAACTTCAATATACTCAAATAGATATATACATCTAATTGCCTGCAACATAACTAACACTTTAAATAATGGCTGTATCTTGAAACACTAAACTGAGATTGAGGGAACAAAGATCATGACGGAAAAAATACTAAATATTGCGGATAACTTTTGGAACATACGTGGCAATTTTAAAATAGGCGGTATTCTAAATATCGGTACTCACGCCTCCATAGTACGCTGCAGCAATGGTAAGTTTGTACTGTTAGATGCTTATACGCTACAAGGTAAGCTAAAAAACCAAGTTGATGCATTAACCAATCATGGTGCGGACCTCGACGCCATTATTAATTTACACCCTTTTCATACCATCCATGTGAAGAAGGTGCATGAGCTATATCCAAACGCTAAACTGTATGGTACGCAGCGACATCAAGATAAATTCCCCGAACTGCCTTGGCAATCACAGCTCACGGAATCAGCCGACTTTGCCACGCTATTTGCCGATGACTTTGAATTTTCCGTACCCGCAGGTGTCGATTTTATTTCCAATAACGAAAATCTGCACTTCTCATCAGTGCTTGCTTACCATAAGCCCTCGAAGACAATTCATGTCGATGATACTTTAATGTATTTGGAATTTCCGAGCATCATAGGGGTCATCAAGAAACCGCAAATAGCATTTCACATGACGCTAGCAAAAACACTAGAGAAACGAGCAGGGGCAGCGCAAGATTTCCGCGATTGGGTGATTCAGCTAACAGCACAGTGGAGCGATGCTGAAAACTTATGTGCTGCGCATTCGTCAACATTGCGAGGTAACAAAAATATGTCACCATCTATCGCAGAAAAGATTGCCTTAGCCTTACAAAAAGTAGAAAAAACATTGCAGGCGCATGAGAAAAAGTTTGGCTAATCCCCTTAAAACATATTATTAAGCGCGACCCCAATACCGAAGCGTGTTTGGTGATGGTTATAATCAATCAGGCTATCACCATAACCGTTAAATACGGTGACATAGCCTTTTAACTTGCCGTACAAAGGGGTCGTTAAATTAATCTGCACAGCGCCATTGCTAGTAGCAAAGTTCTGGCGCATCTTGGCACTTAATTCATATTTACCGAAGGCATAACCGAGGCCATATTCAACATGTCCCATGTAGTCAGTAATATCTGGATTGTCATCCCCGTTAGGGCTTGTAGGGTCAGTTTTAGCATCTTCAGATAAACGGTACCAAGGTCTGACACTCCAGACGAAATTACCTTGCTCATAGATAAACTCTGCGAAAACCCGATTCCATGACCGAGAAAGGCTGCCAGAACGACCATTGGATTGATGCTCAATGCCCAGCATTACTGCGGTATTAGCCTCATTTGGATGCCAATCAAGCGGGGCAATATAGAACAACTCAGGTCTGTAGTTGGTTTCTCTGAAGGGGCTCGAAATATCATTTGCATAAACTTGCCACCAGGCTTCCAGCGTAAAAGCGGCATAGATACGATCACCGTCAACCAGCAATGAGCTGTAACTTAACGGTAATTTAAGACTCACCTGAAATTTAGATTCAACCTTCTTAAAACCATCATCTAAAGTCTCAATGTCATTATAGACTTCTGGGTTAACTTCGCTGGTACTATAAGCAGGTAAAATATAATTCATTCTGTGGGGAGTAAGTACAAACTCAGCCGTATCATTTTGACGCTCTGCAATGACCCGTCTGGTCAGCACACCGGCTTGCACCTTTTGCCCTCGGATCAAAACTGAGCCATCCTCGTCGAGAGAACGCAATGCTGCACATATAGATCTAACCTCCCCTAGCGTCACTTCAGGTGGGCTAGATGCAACTTGTTTTTCAATACATTCACTTTCTGAAGAAGCTTGAACCTGATAACTCAAACAAAATAATAAAGGCAGTAAGCCAAGCGTCTTATAGTTTAATTGTTGCAAAATTGATTCCATACATCGTGATCACTAATATCCTGCTAGAGCATATAACAACTTACTTATGCCCATAAGATATCGACCTTATTGGAATGGGTCAAGCAAGGGTTAGACTATAAAACCAACAATCATACCGCCAATATAGAAACTCAAGCATGATATTTAACAAAGAAATATATACTCATTAGTGGTAGCCAGCCGTTTTTATGTGATCTTTTTAAACAACATGAGTGATTCATGTAGTTCAAATATCGCTATTTAACTATAAATAATGAATAAAAATGAAAATATGATATATTCAGGCGCTATTTTTTAATTAACCTATCCATAATAGATAGCTAAACTGCAAATTTTACCGTTCACAGGGTAAAAGTTTGTTTATGTACTTAGGTATGGCACCTCGGTATTTAATATATTTTTATATATATTTAATAAGTATTTAACGCTCAGAGCAAACCATCCAGTCATCACTCATGAGGCTACGGATATCAACGGTCAGGATTCACTCCACCACACTATTTGCTCGGTATTAAATATCAATTTTCAATCATAACATCAGCGTTATGGGCTGTTTACTCAGACTCTTTTCAGATTAAACACAACATATCAGGCTGATCAAAAACCAAGAGGTAATATGAATACTATTTATTCAATTGGTGAACTAGAATCTTTTTTAACTGCCTTTTTAGTACTGTTCCTTGGACACACAGTCAATAAAAAAGTCCCTGCTTTGCAACGCTTTAATATCCCAGAACCGATAGTCGGTGGATTAATCGTCGCAATTATAATTACCGTGTTACATTTTCAAAATATCACGCTTGAATTCTCCTTACCCCTACAAAGCACATTAATGCTGATGTTCTTTAGCACCGTAGGCTTGGCTGCCAGTTACACCCAATTATTAAAAGGTGGCTCAAAAGTTTTCTTGTTCTTAGCTGTCGCTTCGCTCTACATCATGATTCAAAACGGTATTGGGGTTAGCTTAGCGACCATGCTTGGCTTAGAGCCTGTTCTTGGCTTAATCGCTGGCTCAATTACCTTATCAGGTGGTCACGGTACTGGTGCAGCTTGGTCTCAAACATTTTATGACATGTACGGGATTAATACACTGGAACTAGCGATGGCGGCGGCGACATTTGGCTTAGTGATCGGTGGTATCATCGGTGGTCCAGTTGCGCAGCGCCTGATTGCTAAAAATAACTTAGAATCCGACTATGGTATTGGTACTAAACACCATGAACGTTTCCCTGAACTTGTTACCTACAATGAGCTAGAAGAAGATCGTATCACAGGTAAAAGTGTCATCGAGACGCTATTCATTTTGTTAACCTGTGTCGTTGGCGCGGGTTATGTAGAACAAGCCGTTTCATTGCTCAACATCTCCTGGTTAAGAATTCCTGACTTTGTTTATGCGTTATTTTTAGGGGTCCTGTTTACCAACACCACAGAAGTAACCAAAAGTTATAAGGTAAACAGTGAAGCCGTTGATATTCTAGGTACTGTCGCCCTATCGCTGTTCTTAGCCATGGCGCTGATGAATCTTAAGTTATGGAATATTTTTGATTTAGCGTTACCACTGCTGGCCATTTTAATCGTGCAGGCTGTGGTATTGGCTCTGTTCTCATATTTTGTAACGTTTAAAGTCATGGGCTCAAACTACGATGCGGCTATTATTGCCGGTGGCCATTGCGGTTTTGGTCTTGGTGCAACACCAACTGCGGTAATGAACATGGGCTCACTGGTATCACGCTATGGTCCTTCACCACAGGCATTTATGGTCGTTCCTATTGTCGGTGCATTTTTCATTGATATTGTTAACTTAATTATCCTGCAAGGCTACATTAGCTTTATTGGTTAAACCAAAACTTATCAGGCCTGTCGACACAGGCTTGATAAGCTATTTTATATCACCAATCCCCAACTCTGCCGCTTTCGGTAAATAGTCGATGCACTAATATCGAGTAGTGCAGCAGCCTTCGGAATATTACCGTTACAATGTGCTATCGCATTTTCAATAATTTGCTTTTCACTTTGCCATAATGGCACGATGCTTTTATCAATATGACTCATGACGATCGCTTTTGTTGATTTCATGTCACTGTCATTAGGTCGCAAAGTAGGTAACATGTCACAGCAAGGCGCTAGATTAGCATCTATATCGTAGGTTAATAAATAGGGATTTATTTTCTGGCCATCAGCCATATTCGTTTGCTGTATCTCCATCGGTAACATGGCACTAGTAACGAGTTCGCCATGATTTAAAACCACTATTTGACGGATCACATTTTGTAACATACGCACATTACCAGGCCAAGCGTAATTGTTAATCATAGCGACGGCATCACTATCAAAGCCTTTAAATGCCTTCTGTTCTTCTTTGCTGTAATCGATGAGCAATTGCTGTGCAATCAAAAATACGTCATTATTACGCAGGCGCAATGGCGGTAGCTCAATGGGGATGACATGCAAACGATAAAACAGATCCTCGCGGAATCGCCCCGCACTCACCTCATCCCAAGGTTGACGATTTGTAGCACTAATAAAACGAATATCCACACACTCTTCTTGTGATCCCCCTACCCGCTGGAATACACCCGTTTGGATAAATCTTAATAGCTTGCTTTGCAAATCAAGGTCCATCTCGCAAATTTCATCCAAAAACAATGTTCCGCCGTGCGCGCGTGTTGCCGCACCATTACGGTTGGATGTTGCGCCTGTAAACGCGCCTTTCACATGCCCAAATATTTCACTTTCAATCAACTCTTTCGGTATGGCGGCACAGTTGAGCGCGACAAAAGGTTTACTTTTGCGTATGCCACAATTATGGATAGCTTGAGCACAAACCTCTTTGCCAGTGCCACTCTCGCCGACAATAAAAACCGACGCCTTACTACTGGCGACACAGTCAATGGTCTTATACACCGCCTGCATCGCCAGCGACTCACCAATAAAGCCTTGGTAATTATGTTTAGGTAAACTACTTTCATAGTTAGCGACCAAGTTAATTAACTCACGTTGCTTCAGAGCATTACGTACTGTAATCGAAAGGCGTTTGGCATCAAAAGGTTTAACGAGGAAATCAAATGCCCCCGCTCGCATCGCATCAACAGCAAGATCAATAGATGCATGGGCAGTGATCATAATAGTACTAATGTCGGGATGGCGTTGCTGCACTGCCATTAAAATATCCATGCCTGACATATCAGGTAACTGAATATCTAAAATCAATAAATCAGGTTGCCAACGAGTAAGTTCAAGCAAGGCCTCTCGCCCTGATTGCACATGCGTGACACTCGCGCCTTCGTTATGTAAATAAGCACTATAAATAGCACCAATAGAGGCACTATCTTCGACTAATAACGCAGTAAACCCCATGTAATG
>NZ_JASJHF010000305.1:0-10782 GCF_033791185.1 Moritella sp.
GTGAGAGAAGAATCCATTTTATCCATCTTCCCAATGAATGTTCGATTAGAATCTATACAATTAGTGGTAAACTTGTTCAAACACTTCAGCACAGCATGTTAAATCGCTTTGTTGCGCTCTTTTATTGCTGTTAATTTCGGGTTGCAGCCAGCGAAGCTCGATAGAACCCGCAGGTAAAAAGACCATAGTTAATACGCCGAACGACGAACTGGCTTATTTACAGGAACCGTTATTATCGCAATATAAAGACTGGCGCGGGACACCGCATAAATGGGGAGGCATGAGCAAGAAAGGTATTGATTGCTCTGGATTAGTCAAGCTGACTTTTGAACAACAATTTTCTTTATCTTTGCCGCGTACCACCGCCGAACAAGTCAAAGTTGGATATTCGATTAAGCGTAAACAATTACGCACCGGTGATTTAGTGTTTTTTAAAACGGGGGTGAATGTTCGCCACGTTGGTATCATGGTTGATGAATCACAGTTTTTTCATGCATCGAGTAGTCGTGGCGTGATCTTATCGCGTTTGGATAATCCTTATTGGAATAGCCATTACTGGCAATCAAGAAGAGTTAATTTATAAATGATGGAACAAAAATTAATTAAAGTAGTGGTTGGATCTAAAAACCCAGTGAAAGTGAATGCTTCACGTACCGTGATAGCGGCCTTATATCCAAATGCTGTCGTGGAATGTGCAGGGCTGAATGCCCCTTCTAATGTGCCGGAACAGCCGATGAATGCAGCTGAAACCCGTGAGGGTGCAATTAATCGAGTTCAGTATTGCCAGCAGCATGCAGAGGCGGATTTTTATATTGCCATTGAAGGTGGTGTTGATTTACTTGATGATGGGCCGGCAACATTTGCTTATGTCGTTATTGCTAATCACGAGCAAGAGTCTGTCGGGCGTAGCGCCGCATTACCATTACCAGCCGCTATTTATCAGTCATTACTTGCGGGGGAAGAGCTAGGGCCTGTGATGGATAGATTATTTAAAACCGTCAATATTAAACATAAAGGCGGGGCAATTGGCTTGTTAACTAACGGGCATGCAACGCGTGAAAGTAATTATACTCAAGCACTGACCTTAGCAATGGCGCCTTTTTTATACTGTGATCTTTATAGCCAATAGTATTATTCACCAATAACCAGATGTGGTTATGGCTTTAGTCTGTTATTTGAACGCTTTGTAATTTAGTGTCAAGTAAATACTTTGTTGCTATTGATAATCATTCGTAATTGTGGGTATTATTAGCAAATGGAGTTATAAGCGTTTATAAGGATCAAAGCATGTCTTCTAAGGTTAATTTAAGTATATCGACGCATAAGCTGGCGGAGTTGATCCAAGCGGGTCATCTTTGTGTTGCAGACTTAAACTGTTTAGATTCGAAATCAAAGCAGCAAGTTTGGCAGTTGTGTTTATGGAGCTGTAACAAGCGCGTGCATTGCACTAAACCTTGCTCGCAGCAATATAATAGTGGTTATTGCTCAGGGTTAGAAGGCAGTGAATTGGTAACACCATCAGCATTAATTGAAATTAATGCTGATTAACTACATTACACTTATTCTTGATTCATCACGTCAGTGGCTGTGCCTTTATAAACTTCACTGGCGAGCAATATGGATTCATGCAGTGTCGGATGGGCATGCACTGTATGGGTGATATTATCAGCCGTGAATTTGTTACGTATCGCGAGACATATCTCTCCAAATATCTCATCAGCATTATTACCCATGCAACCACCACCAATAAGTGTATGGTCATCAGTATTAAAGATGAGCTTGGTCAGGCCGTTAGTATTGATATCTGTGTTGGCGCGACCTAGGGAACGCCAAGGTATGTTAACCACTTTATAATTTAAGCTATTATGAGTGAGCTGTTTCTCTGTCCAACCTAACCATGTTACTGTCGGTACGCTAGTGGCCATAAACGGTTGGGTTAACAAGTCATCATCTGTGGCTTGAACATCTGCAATAAATACTGCGTCGTAATTGCTACTAGGTAATGCTTTAGTTTTGCTCGTCGCGCATAACTGAACTTGATTCTCGGTAAAATTAAAAGCCGTGATGACGGCTTGGGGTTTTATTTTGAAAAGGCGTTTTACATAACGCAGAAAGGTTTTATTGATATCTTTATCGAGCTCTGGAAAAATATCATCCCCCGTAATCAGTATCTCCACGTTCGCGCCAAGCGCTTGGTAAATAGTAGCAATTTCAATAGCATCAATGCCTGCACCGACAATGGCTAATTTTTCAGGAATAAAGGGCAATGCGATCGCTTCATTATAATGCCAGACGTGTTTGTGGACGGCGATGTTTGCTGTGTTTGCATTTGTTTCGAAACCACGGTTGCTATTACCTAGCTTAGCAGTACCAATTAAGCTTGCTGCATAATGCTGGTTTGCTGAATAGTATTGGCTTTCAAGCGTATCTAATTGTTGTTTAATTGCTGCAAGATCGATAGTAGGTTCTGAATACTCAATACCTTGTGACTTTGCACCTCGAATACTGTGAATCGATTTAGCCATATGCAGTAGGGCATGAGTTCGGATCATTCTGGTATTGCAGCTTGATTGTTTGATCGTGTTCATAGACTCTCTTTTTATCGTCGAGGTGTTTACTACTTTCTGGGTATATTTAAGCAGTTTGTTGTATATACCGCAACATTATTCTATTGATTATGCTTGAGAGGGTCTGAATAAAAGTCAAATATGCTCGACAGATCGCAGGAGGGAGTCACTTTAATGTTTAGTTAACTTAGGTAGATTTAAACTTATTAACGAGATGTTGCGATATGTTATATCTTTATATTTATGGATAAATTGGCTTAAATCAGGTTTTTATAATAATTGTACAAATATTTTATTTTTTGATTAATTTCAATATATTAATCTTTGAATCTGTTTATTTACGGCTGTTAATATACGTTACATGCATTAACTTAGGTGTAACATTCTGTTGTTGCGTTTTTTTGACGTAACCATAGAGTAATGTGTCTAAATATGACTTGCTGCCACGTTTAATCAGACCTAAGATATTATTAATTAGGCGTTTTTGTTCAGCCTTAATGTTACCGCTTATTAAAAGGATATAATAATGTCTGTATTCGAAGTCGAAACAAAAACAGTATCAGCACAGCTGGTTTTAGATTCAAATAACACCACGAATAAACCCGAAGCTGTTAGATTAAACGATGTTGAAAAATTAGTTGATGCTGTACTTGCTGAAGTTGGAAATCATATTGTCTTGGGACTGCCGATAGCAATTGGTAAGGCAATTACGTTTAGCAATGCGTTATATCAACGCGCAAAAGCAGATCCAAATATCACGTTGCAAATTGAAACTGCTATATCGTTGGAAATTCCCCGCGCTAAAACAGACCTTGAAAATAAATTTCTTGCCCCATTTGTTAGGCGACAATTTGCTGATGTGCAAGAACTTGATTATATGAAAGATATTAGAAACAACACGTTACCAGATAATATTACGGTTTTTGAATTCTTCTTTAAAGCGGGCAGCTTTTTAAATAGTTCACAACAATTGAACTACACAAGTACTAACTATACCCACGCAGTTCGAGATTTAATAGATAAAGGTGTTAACGTTGTTGCACAAGTTGTTGCGGAGCGACAAGTTGATGATGTCACGACATATAGTCTTTGCAGTAATTCAGATTTAGCATTGGATATGCTTCCTGTGTTAGAAGAGTTAAAGGTGGCAGAAGGCAGGAAGTTTGTCTGTGTGGGTGAAGTAAATTCTAATATGCCATTTATGCGCAATGATGCTGAAGTCAGTGCTAATACATTTGATTTTATTTTAGAAAGCCAAGAAAAAGACTACGCATTATTTGCTGTACCTGAAGATGCTATTTCAAACGCTGATCATATGATCGGATTTTATGCGAGTAGTTTGATTAAAGACGGTGGAACACTTCAGCTTGGCATCGGTTCACTTTGTAGTGCACTAAGCTATAGCTTGCTGCTTCGACATCAGAGTAATGAAAAATATAACCAAGTTTTCAAAGATTTGAATATAGAAACAAAATTTCCACTAGTGAAAAAAGTCGGTGGTAGAGGTATTTTCAAGCAAGGTTTATATGGTTGCAGCGAACTTATGGTCGATGGTTTCATGCATTTATATCGAGCTGGGATCTTAACGCGACAGGTATTCAGTGATTTATTGTTGCAAACCTTACTTAATGATAAAAAGATTGCCACAGATGTGGGTATCAATACGCTTACCACTTTGCTAAAGCATCAAGCCATATCAACCGTACTTACCGCTGAAAATGTTACTTACCTGCAAAAAATAGGGGTACTTAAAGCGAATATAACCCTATATCAAGATACTTTATACAGTAACAATGAAAGTTGCATTGCAGATTTGAGCCAAGAAAATACCCTTAAGTGGATTGAAAAGCATTGCCTAGGTGACAAACTTAAAGGTGGTATTGTCATGCATGGTGCTTTCTTTATTGGCCCTAAATCATTTTATAAAGCACTCAATCAAATGACTGAAGCAGACCATGCTAAGTTTTGTATGACAAGTGTTAACTATGTTAATGATCTGTACGATCATTTCTTGGGTGATCAAAAAATTAAAGCGATGCAACGTAAAGAAGCGCGTTTTTTTAATTCTGCAATGATGGTGACTCTTGATGGTTCAGCGATCTCCGATGCGTTAGAAAATGGCCAAGTGGTTAGTGGTGTTGGTGGTCAATATAATTTTGTTGCACAGTCTCATCAGATGAAAGATTCACGCTCGATACTTAAGTTGCGTAGTACTTGTGTACGTAATGGTAAACTGCAATCAAACGTATTATTCAACTATGGTCATAACACCATCCCACGCCAATTACGTGATGTTGTGGTTACCGAATATGGTATTGCGGACCTACGCAGTAAGCCCGATCACATTGTTTATACAGAGTTAATCAAGATCGCAGACTCACGCTTTCAACCTCAGTTACTTCTGCAAGCTAAAAATGCGGGTAAAGTAGCTGCTAATTACGAAATTCCGGTCGAATTTTGTAACAATACACCAGAAGCGATTGCTGCAATCTGTAACAAGCATAAACAACACGGCGTATTTCCAAAATATCCACAAGGCTCTAGCTTTACCGATTCTGAATTGAAATTGATTAAGGCATTAAAGTCGCTGAAAAATAAAGGTCAATCAAAAACGGGCAAGTTCAAGCTAATGTTACAAGGGCTCACTGCAACAAAACCAACTGAAGAGATCCTGCAATTGTTAGCTCGTATGGATCTTACAAATCCGGTTAAGTTTGCAGACCGTATGGCTCAGCGATTATTGAGTAAGGAGTTGAAGAATAAGTAAGTAATAATAGGCGGTTCTGTTAAACTGTTCGCAATCATTATCTACAGATGGCATTGACTATGAGTAAATCTTTATGGACGCCGTTTATCTCTTCGGTATTGATTGTTGGCAGTGCGGGTAGTTATTATTTATTGAGTGATTATAATCGCTTAGAAACACAAGATGCGGTAATTGCTGCCGCACCTTTCGAGCAACTTTCAATATCTGAAATAAGTGATAAACGTATTTCTCTGCTTCAAGACAAGCTTTATGATGATAAACAGAATGCTAAGCTTTGGTTTCAATTAGGCAATGCCTACATGTATAACGGTGAATATGATAATGCTATATTAGTGTTTGATTATTCAATTCGGTTAACAGCAAATCCGACGGCAATACATTATTCAGCAAAGGCTTCTGCATTGTATTACGCAAGTGGTCAACATTTAACAGCTGAAGTACAAGCATTGCTTGATCAAGCGTTAGCACTTGAACCGCATAACCAAACAGCCTTGATGATGTTAGCGTCAAATGAATTTATGAATGTACGCTACCAACAAGCAATTGATCTCTGGGTGCAATTACTCGATTCAGATCAGCAGGGCTTAGATAGGGTGTCGATTATTAATTCAATCAACCAAGCGAAACAATTTATCAAATAACGCTCTGCACACTTTATTAAACAAAAAATGCCGACAGATATCGGCATTTTTTTCATTACGAATTACGAATTGTAAGTTGTAAATAACTAATAAGTCGTTTCACGCTTTTCTGCTTCCGCTTCCCATTTTGGTACCAGTGTTTTCAAGAATTCAGCTTTCTCTTTTTTCATTTTGTCCATATCCATACCAAGTGCTTGCTGGGCAAGTGCTTTGGTTGAGATATCAGGGATCGCGATTGGATCGGTAATGCCTTTCTTAGCCAGCAGACGAATTAACTGAGTTCGCGCGTCCGTGGCACGGTCTAAGGCTGTACCTAATACACGTAAGGCAACCTCTGGCGCATGCATGTGTACACCATGAGAGGCAATGGCATAGTCCCAACGCCATTGTGCATGACGGATGTTGAGTTGGATCTCATCCATTTCAGCTTGTGTTGCCCCTGCATCCCAGGCTGCCTTAGCTTCGAAATGTGCCGCAATGATTTGTTTCTCAGCCAGCAGTTTCATCTCTGTTACTTGCTGTTTACGCGTTTTAACCACATCTTGGAGCATTTCTTTGCTCTGTGTATGACAGTTTGCGCAGGTATCTTGGAACCGATCAAACGGGTTACCCACTTTGTGGTCGGTAAAGACGGTGCCATCGGCATTTTTTACTTTCGGCATATGACAATCAACACATGTCACGTTGTTTTTACCGTGGATACCTTCACGCCATGTTTCATAGCCAGGGTGCTGCGCTTTTAGCATTGGCGTTTTAGATACCGCATGCGTCCAGTCTTTAAAGCCAATCTCATCATAGTACTCTTCCATTTGATCAACAGAGGTGCCTTTATCCCACGGGAATTTAACGGCCTTTGTTGGTCCAGTGAAGTAATATTCAACATGACATTGCGCACAGACTTGTGCTTGTTGATCAAGGCGACCTTGCTCAGCAAATGGTTTACCAATGGCTTCCATCGCACGCTCTACGTGAGGACGCGTGAGTTTAAGTGCTGGTTCACCATTTTTAAAAGCGTCGCTGCGAGTATCGTGACAATCGGCACAGCCAATTGCATTTACCACTTCAGCCCCACCTTTGGCCCATTTCCCCGTGAAGTAAGCATCTTCACCATTTTCTTCAATAAAGCGGGCTACATCGGGACTTTTACAACTCCAGCATGACATGACCATCGGACCATTTTGGGCATTTGTTGGTCCACCTGTACGCAGGGTATTACGGATGTCATCAATGGCATAGAAATGCCCACGAGCTTTATTATAATCTTTAGAAAAACCATAACCTGCCCACATGATGACCATATTTGGATCATCTTGCAGGGCATCTTCTAAGTCTTTACTTTCACTTGTCGCTTTCCAGGTTTTGTATTGATCCGGATGTGCTTGTTGGAATTTTTCATTACGTGGTTCTAATTTTTCTGTTACTTGATCCGCAGCAAAAGCCGTTGTACTAACACTAAGTAGTAGTGTCATAAATGCAGCGGCTACGCCTGACGTTGGTTTAAGAGTTTTATATACACTAACCATGTTGTCTCCAATTAATAATTATTTAGATTGACCAAGCGTTGTGAGAGAGGCAATAAATAAAAATTGGAAAGTAATTATATTTTTTAATTTAATCTTTATGTTCATGTTAAATAAATTACTTTAAATAATATAAATACTGTATTAAAACTATCTCAAATATACCTATATATATATTATTTTTGACTATTACTCTCGTGTTTATTGTTTTCGATCAAGATATTAAAACAGCCTGTATTTTATACACCCAAGCGTAATGAAATGAGTTGGGAAAAGTGTGATGCATACACTAAATGACAAATCTTGACACTTATTTACACTTAAATGTCAAGCTATAATCTTTTTAAAACATGCTCTTATGGGTTTGTTGATGTATATCTCAAATATAGGATTAACTCATTATAGGTATGCTATTTTTGTGTTCTATTTTGGCATTTTAAAATATAGTGAACTCGTTAAGCGTTGTGGCTGGCATCATAAATAAGAATTATTCTTAATAAGGATTAGTGTTATTCAATAAATCAAATAATTAATAAGTTGAAATGGCTTTTAATTAAAATTTTTTATCCGAATAATTAAACTAACGAAAATTAAAATGTATTTTTCTAAATATACATTTTTATAATTCTCATAGAAGGATGCAAAATGGGTAATGTAAAATTAGCCATACGTACAACGATTAGCTTTCTGCTATTCATATGTATCTATGGTTTTAATTTCAGTGTTGCAGCGGAATCACCAGATCGTTCGGCTGTTAATGTCGGCGCTGATAGTCGGCACCAAGTGACATTGATTCGTGACAGTGATTATGCTTGTACGCAATGCCATAAAGACTCGAAGGAAACACGCCAAGGTACACACGGCGAAAAAGCAGTAGTTAAACTTGGCAGAGACCTTAAATGCGTTGAATGTCATAACACTGTTGGTCCTAACCACCGCGAAGATGCCTCAAAAGTCACTAAATTCTCACCCGCTCAATCTGCAATCGGAACGTATAAAAACCTACTCGATTTTGACGCTATCTTAAAAGCGACCGGTAATTGTACTGAGTGCCATACAGCGGATAAATTACAACAGAAAACTTGGGTACACGATGTACATGCTAAAAAAGCCACTTGTTCGTCTTGCCATGTGATCCATGCCGATGGTGAAAAAGAAGGTATGCAAGCACTAGAACGTAAGGCTCAGATTGCGCAGTGCGTCGATTGTCATAAAGACTTTAACTTGAATAAAGAAGGTAAGGGAGACTGACATGGCCTGTTCTAGACGAAATTTATTACTCGGTGCTGGCGCGGTAATTTTTACTACTGGTGTTTCTAAAGTTGCCTTGGGTAAAAAATCATTAGTAGCAACGCAAGAAGATGGTGATAAACGCTACGGTATGGTTTTTGACGAAACCGCGTGTATTGGTTGTACTGCGTGTACAGATGCATGCCGTGAAACCAATAATGTACCAGAAGGTGTTTCTCGCTTAACAATTGAACGTAGCGCACCTATGGGTGAGTACCCAGACGTTGATTACACATTTACACGTGTATCTTGTCAGCATTGCGATAACGCACCTTGTGTCACGGTTTGTCCGACGGGGGCATCGTATGTTGATCTTAAAACTGGCATTGTCGATGTGCATGGTGATAAGTGTGTCGGTTGTGGTTATTGCTTAGCGGCTTGCCCGTATAAAGTTCGATTCTTCCACCCAGAAACAAAATCTGCAGATAAGTGTAATTTTTGTCGTGATACTAATTTGAAAGCCGGTAAATTACCTGCTTGTGTCGAATCATGTCCGACTAAAGCACTGACCTTTGGTGATCTTAACGATCCGATGAGTGAGATAAACAAAGTGATTGCTAGCAATGCTGTTTATCGCTCGAAAGTAGAGTTAGGAACCGAGCCAAAACTGTATAAAGTGGCGGATACAAAAGGGGAGATAAAACGATGAATACATTTGTAAGTGCGTTTACGTTTGATTCATTGGTGTGGGACTGGATCATTGCGATATACCTGTTTTTAACTGGGATGTCGGCGGGTATGGTACTCATTGCTATTCATTTGAAACGTAAGGTGATTGAAGGTAAAGCGTCTGCTAACGGTATTATCAAAGCAACAGTAATCTTAGCGCCGTTGGGGATCATATCAGGCTTAACGATTTTAATTTTTCACTTAACCAAACCTTTAGCATTTTGGAAGATCCTTGTTTACTTTAACCCAACCTCAGTGATGTCGATGGGTGTGATCTTGTTCCAAGTTTATATGATTATTTTATTTACTTGGATTGCTGTGATGTTTAAAGATGAGTTAGCGACATTGCTGCAGAAGCTATTTAAAGGTCGTCTAGCTTTTGTTAATCCGATTGTAGACAAAATCGCTAAATTTGAGAATGCAGTAGAGCTATTGCTAGCACTGCTGGCGGTGATGCTAGCGGCATATACCGGATTTTTACTATCGGCATTGAAAACTTACCCGATGTTAAACAACCCTGTGTTACCAGTACTGTTTATCTTCTCGAGCGTGTCTTCGGGTGCCGCGGCCTGTTTATTGGTTGGTATTATTGGCTTTAAAGAATCATTCCACAGTAAGAGCGTACAATGGATCCACAGTATTGAACGTCCTGTTGTGGTATTTGAGCTATTTGTACTGCTGACGTTTTTTACTGGCCTTATTTTTGGTGGTGGTCAAAACGAAGCCGCAGCGATGGCGGCAATTGGCGGTGGATTTTGGGCAACGTGGTTCTGGTACGGCGTCGTTGGCGCGGGTATGTTAGTGCCACTGGGGCTTAATTTTTTTGTCCCCACTCAGGCACAACATAACAAAGCCTTTGTATTGTTAGTCACCTCACTAAGTCTTGTTGGCGTGTTAATGCTGCGTACATTCATTTTGTATGCGGGACAGATGACAGTTGTGTAGCTAAAAGTGGTGTAACTAAAAGTTGAGTTAAAAGGTTAGTTAGAACTTAGCTAACAATAAGTTAAGAGAGTTCGTTTGGGCTCTCTTTGTTTTCTCTTATTACCAATGGATCCCTTTATGATCCCCGAAATTGCATTATTTTCACTTATTCTTGGTACGCTGTGCGCTATTCTCGGTGCCGCTATTCCGCTGTTGGGCATCGTGACGAAACAGCCTCATCTAAGTCGCTATTCATGGTCATTAAGTTATGCTGCGTTTGTCGCGGTGACCTTTTCTATTTGCCTGCTTGCTTATAGTTTCACTGTCGATGATTTCTCTGTGAACTATATTGCCCAACATTCTAATTCTCAATTGCCGGTATTCTTTAAGATCGCGGCAGTATG
>NZ_JASJHF010000306.1:0-9300 GCF_033791185.1 Moritella sp.
TCCTCGTAGCAACAAATAACTATCGTGCTTACAGTGCGAAATTTGCTGGTACAGGTGAAGCGTTTGTAGCATTTGCATCACCTGATGAAAACCGTACGGTACTTGCAGACTACATTAGCCGCGTCAGTAAAGAGAAAGGCCAAGTAACACCAAGCGCTGATAACAACTGGTATTTCAATCAATTACAAAGTGATAAGCAACTAACCATCACTTTTGAAACGGCTCCGGGAGAAAAAGCCGCGCAATTTATCAAAGACAAAGGCCAATATCCAATGACGTTCATGAAACATGATAAGCTTGGTTTTGCTATCTACAGTTTAGACTTACAAAACAAAAAGTAAGACTTTAGCGTAAAATGTTTAACATAAAGTTTTTCAAGTAAATAACGTCGTTAATACCGCAGCTAGTCTGCGGTATTTTTATCTCAATTTCGCGTTCATAATTTGCTAAACTGCCATTCATAATTTGCTAAACGGCAATAATAGCTATTTATTTCGACAGGATGTCTTATGAGTAATAACAGCAATGACCACACAAGTCACCGCCACATAAATACCAATCAAACCAATACCACTGCCACCAATACCGCTGCAGCTTGTTATTATGAACAGCAAGGCTGCGGCAGTCCGATGGTGTTTATTCACGGTTCCTACGCGACCACAGCAACGTGGAAGAAGATAGTCCAGCAACTAGCAACAACACATCATTGTATTTCGATCAAGCTGCCTGGTCATTGTGGCATGCCAGATCCAGACGATTTCAATGCCCCAAACGTCAATACAGAACTGACGATCATTGAATCTGTGATAGCTGAGTTGACCGACCAACCTATCCATCTTATCGGTCATTCTTTTGGCGGGGTGATAGCGCTTGCTTTAGCCATTAAAGGATCCGTCGCAATACAGAAATTAACTCTATTTGAACCGGTATCAACTTGGGTATTTGAATCGGTTGGAGATCAAGCAATGACAGCGCAGGTTAATGCGTTTATTGCTGGTTATCGCCAAGGGATCGACAATAACGAACCTTATGTATGTGGCAAAGTGATTAATTTTTGGGGCGGCAACGGGGCATTTGAAGCCCTCCCCGATTTCATTAAACAATCAATGGTGCCCTTAACAGCAAATAATGATCGCCATTGGACTCTGTGCACAAATAGCTATTGTGATCGCACGGCGTTAAACGCGTTAACCATACCCACAAAATTAGTCTGTGGTTCGGCATCGAACCCTGTTGCACAAGCGATTGTTGACCATCTGGGTCGTGAATTACCCAACAACCAGCAATATAAAATAGCTGGGGCAAGCCACTTTTTGGTCACGAGCCATGCCAGTGAATGCCTTGATATTATTAATGATTAAGCCTAGCTATGGATCACAATTCGCTCAAACCGAATGACTCATAGCGGCTAGTTCAAAAGTAGTAACTCTAATTAGGGTCTAGATCGCATAATGACACTAAAACATCAGTCATTTTTACCATTAACACTATAATTATCAGCACGCACAATTTGTTTATTTTCACCAAAATTAATCTTTAATGATGTTTAAAGACATCGCCTTGGAGTACATGGATGCCTACTCTTCCGACCAAACAAGTGCAGGACATTATATTTAATGCATTTTCATTAACCAATGATGGCGTTGCCATCTTTGATGATAATGACCGCGTCATATACTGCAATGAAAGTATGGCGAAACTATATGGTGATACGGCAGAGCTGGCGTTAAATAAAACCTTTAGTGAGCTAATCAAGCAATGCTTCCATCGCGCTGCAGGGATAAATATCGAATCCGATAATGTCGATAAATGGCTAATCGCCGCCAATAAAAAAAGACGTAGCGTGCCGTTTCGCAGTTTCGAAACAGATACTCAAGATGGCCGATGGCATTTGATTACAGAACAAGTAGTGAGTGGCGGCATATTATATGTTAGCAGTACCGACATAACTGAAAAAAAACACACAGAAATGCAATTAGCCATATTATCCAAAGAGCTGCATAAGCGGGCGTCAACGGACGAATTGACCAGTATTAGCAATCGCCATAATTTCTATGAAATGGCTGAAATAGAGTTTCACAATGCGCAAATAGGGCACCAACCGCTAACATTAATACTCATCGATATCGATAATTTTAAATTAATTAACGATAACCTTGGTCATGCCGCAGGTGATGCCGCGCTCAAGGCCTTTGCCCATAATACCAAGGGCAAACTGCGCACAAGGGATCTATTTGGGCGCATCGGCGGTGACGAATTTTCAATCATACTCCCCAATACCGATACCAAAGAAAGCTTAATCATTGCAGAACGGCTGCGAAACACCATAGCAACAATGACAATCCGCCATAAAGAGCAATGCTTTCAATTAACAGCTTCCATCGGTATCGTCCAAGCGTCACTGACAATGTTATCGATACATGACGTGATTAACGCTGCAGACAAAGCACTCTACCAAGCTAAATCAGAAGGACGTAACAAAGTTTGTGATGGCTCGGTATATTGTAATGGTTTGGTCAATCAATATGAATTAACCACAACCAACACATCAGCTAAAATACCGCAATTTACGCACAGCTAGCATGTCGATATTATTAAGTCGCTAATGTAACTCGCAACAACATCAGCTATATTTATTAATCTTCTCTCTAAATATCTCTTTCTTAAAGGGCTTAGGTAAATAATCATCCATGCCAGAATCGAAACAGCGTTGAATGTCGTCTTCTAAAATACTCGCGGTTAATGCGACAATTGGAATACGAGATAGAGAGTAAGCCTCTTCATATTCACGAATACCGGTAGTGGCATCAAAGCCATCCATCACTGGCATCATACAATCCATCAGTACTAAATTAATGTTTTGGTGATTTTCCGCATACATCTCGATCGCCTCTTGGCCATTCTTAGCCACCAGCACATCAAGGCCTAACTGGTTAATATTAATCGACGCCACTTTCTGATTAATTAAATTATCTTCCA
The DNA here is from genome assembly GCF_033791185.1 of Moritella sp. Taxonomy (GTDB): domain Bacteria; phylum Pseudomonadota; class Gammaproteobacteria; order Enterobacterales; family Moritellaceae; genus Moritella. The sequence goes on from NZ_JASJHF010000306.1 coordinate 2,980, forward strand.
CTAACAAGATTGCACGACTCGCCGTTACAGGTATTTCACAGGTTGCAGCGTCAACGCTCAGGCCAAGATCATTGATCATATTCAACAACCTCAGTCCTAACAAGGGTAAGGTAATATAACCATCAACTAAGTGCGCATAATTAAATTGCTCATCATGATTACTACGAGACACCAGAATCGGCGTGTTACCGACTTTTTGGCGTAGTGTTTGTAACTCTATTTTAGCGAGTTCAACCTCTTGCTGATGATAAATAATAATCGCCTTTGGGGTAACACGGGCTGCAACGCTGTTAATATTGGCACACACTGTCGAAGTGATGCCCAGCTTACCTAATTCAAGGGGTAAAAATGAGCTCTTGTTAGTATTAATGATAATTGCATGATGTGCTGATAGCGCTTGTTTCGGCTGAGTTTTTTCGACGCCAACAGTGATGGTAAAGCGAAAGTCACTGCCAGCCCCTTTACTTGAGATTATCGTAATATTACCACCCATTAGAGCGACAATTCGAGCACTAATAGAAAGTCCTAAACCGGTGCCACCAAAATGGCGAGTGGTGTTATTATCTTCTTGCTGAAACGCTTCAAATACCTTGCCATGCTTACTTTGTTCAATGCCAATACCGGTATCTTTGACCGAAAATGATAAGGCAATACTGTCAGCATCGACTGGCTTAGTGGTTAATGACAGCACTATCTTACCTGTAGCCGTAAACTTAACCGCATTAGAAGCAAGGTTCATCAGTACTTGCCTCAGCTTATGTTCATCTAATTTAACTAACGCTGGTAAGTTCGGATCGATTTGAATATCTAACTCAATACCTTTCTCTTGTGCTTTTGCGGCAATTAATGACGCCGTATCAAACAGGAGCTCTTTAACATTGGAAGTATGTGGTGAAATAACCAAATTACCCGATTCAATTTTAGATAAGTCGAGCACATCATTAATCAACATCAACAAGGTTTGCGAAGAGGAGTCAATCGTCATCAAGTAATCTTTTTGAATTGGCGACAGCTGTGAGTCTTTTAAGATCTCCGCCATACCAATAATGCCATTAAGCGGTGTGCGTATCTCATGGGACATGTTGGCCAAAAATGTACTCTTGGCTTTGTTGGCTTTATTGGCGTTATCTTTTTCTTGGGTGATAGTCGCAATATTTTGTTTTAATTTAGTCTGTAGTGCCGCTAAATGGGTAAAAGAATCACTCATTTCATCGTCAGTATTATTCTTAATACTCTTATCGTGATCGCCTGCCGCAATGTAGCCAATGTGACGGTTTAAGTCATTCAGACGCGCAATAATACGGCGTTTAATTAACCTATAAATACAAGCAACGGATACCAGCAAGATGGTAAATACAATTAACAGCCAAGTAAACTCTTTGAATAAATGCAGCTGAAACTCATTAACAGCCTGTGCTGATTTAGCATTAATCTGGTCAAACTCTTGATTCAACCGCGTTCTTAACACTTGAAACTCTTGCGTAATAGCCCAGTGGATAATGGTTTTTTCGGCATCATCAGTGCTGTCGATATAATCTTGAGTTAACTGACGCCACTGTGCCATCAGTGCAAGTATATTGTAGTTATCAGCTGTCGCACCCAATTCTGTGTATTTACCATAACGGGTTTTAATTTGGTCTAAATTAGTGTTGATCGTCGTGAACGCATTGACGTCACCATCAATAATGTATTGCTGAAAAGCAGAATAAGCCTGATATGCATCACGGTCTGCGTTAAGAATAAGCGTACTGGCATGGTGGTAAATATTTGATTGCTGATCCACGGCTGTTTTACCATATTCAATAAGGCGGGAACCTTCGTAAATAGAAAACAGCAAACAGAATATAAAAATACCCATCAACAAATTTAACTTGGCAGCTATCGAGGTAAACATAAAAGTCCTTTTTACTGTCATTTAACCGCCCTGTTAAAATCATATAAGTGCATAGTAAATCATCGAGATGGAACCCGAGCCTGAGATTAGGTGACGGTTCTACATTTTAGCACTATCATTAACGGCTATTGTGCTACATCGCTCAATTTGAGCATTTGCAACGCCTACCGTTATTTCCTTTTCGAAATAGTTAATAGATAATTATCATCAACCTACCATTTAAGGCCAATCACTATGTCAAATATCCTTTTACTTGCGAATCTAAACTGCGACCGAGTATTACAACTGGATAGGCCGTTATCAACGGGTGGCCGCCATTACTATGCAGATAATGGACGACGCTTAGGTGGCGGTGGTGCCAATACCGGATTAGGCTTGATTTATGCGGGTCACAAAGTGGCATTGGTGAGTCAAGTCGGTAATGATAAGACCGCCGACTGGTTATTAGCAGAAGCCAGTGTTCAAGGTTTAGACTGCAGTTTGTTGCAACGCAATGATCTCAATACGCCCGAATTATTGCTCGTGATGACACCCGATGGCGAACGCACCATCATTCGTCCACAACGTCCTATTTTTACTTTAGCTCCGGCACCCGATTTTAGCCAATGGCAGGCGTTATACATTAATTCTTCAGCTGTCGGCTGCGAAGATTGGGCGCAAGCAGCGCTTGACCATACCTTAGTCATCGCTCAATTAGCAAAAGACGCTCGCCCTCGCCCGTGTCATTACTTGATTTCATCTAAAACCGACATTAACAACCACGGTATAGATGTGCATAACAGTGCCCAATTATGGCAATACGGTCAACAGGTTGCAGGTCAAAACTTACGTCAGTTCATTATTACTGACGGTGAACAAGGCGCGACCGCTTACAGTAAAAGCACTGCGGTGAGTGTCCCAGCGGTAACTGCGAAAGTCGTTGATACCACAGGTGCGGGTGATGCATTTGCTGCTGGTTTAATGCATGGGTTATTAGCAAACCAAGCGATAGACCAAGCCATGATTAGCGGCTCTCAATGGGCAGCTATCGCTGTGGCAACAGCCAGTTCCATTCCTGGTATCGAGTTGCAGCAGTATCTCGCTAATTAGCGCTCGCCAACAAGATATAAATACGTGTATTTAGCTCGGTACTTAGGTGACATATGCACCCCGTAATAACAGGGGATCTTGTGGTCACAGACTTGGTTAATCACCTCAAATCCAGCATTGATTTTACGTATTGATATTGGCTCTTTGGTCACAATAATCATCGCGGCAGAATCCGTGATGCTGGTATCGGGTATGATACTGTTGACGGTATTCTCGCCCATACAGCTGTCATTAGCTGCAATAACAATGGCTAAATCTTCACCATCAGCCTCCAAAAATCGTAATGATTTCGAATTGGCGATTAATGATGAGATGTCACTGATATTAAATTTAAGCACGTTATTTTGATTCAGTATTGTGGCCATATGATTAATAAAACGCAATGCTGCCAGACGATGATAGTGATTAAGTTCGTCCAAATTAAGCCAAATAGTGGCGATATAATTATCATCAATGATCTGCTTTCTCGAACGATAACCAATAGAGTCAATGTGCGCTTGTTGGTACACCACTACCACCAAGTCCGATTGCACTAAATTCGGCTGTGCTAGATTAAGTGGCGATAGGTCACTTTCTTGCTCCACGTTATGCTTAGCACTCTCTTCTACATTATTTTCAGCACTAATAGTGTGAAAACGAATGTCGTCATTATTCTCAAGATCAACTAGAAGCGGTTCTTGGTCGATAAACGACAACACTGTTATGCGAACCGCATCGCCTTTATATCGCATAGCTGGATTCATACAAATTCCCTTTGATACCCTCAACCCATGTCAATATTATGGAATAAACTAAGGAAAGTCGTTCAGAATTTACGATTATTTACTAAATTAATTGAAATAACTCTCTTTATGGATAATTAAATCAAAACAACCATAACAAAAACAACGTTTACCTTATGATTTACATGGTTGTTAAGCAGTGTCTTATCGCGACTTGAACTATGGTTTTACTGGCTATTAGCGTTGACGAATACGGCATAAAAATACGTTATAAAAAAACCTGCTCGGAGGCAGGTTTTTCGATTAATAACGTCAGTGTTAGCTTTCGTTATTAACTTTCGTCAGTTACATAGACACGCGCTTTTTGTTCACGTTTTTTAGCCAGGCTATTAAGGTGTAAACCTGACAAGGTCAGTGCAATACCAGTAATAGAACCAATTAAGGCTAATGAACCGAACCACACCAAACCAACCAGCGTTAAAGTTTCTGTTTTAACTTCTTTGTAGTGGTCAACATTATCAATATAAGACGCCATACGATAAACCTGATTAGATAAGGCCACCGTGTTCGCCTCTATTTCTATCACGCGAATATCATAACGTAACGTCATATTATTTTGCTTGATCTCTTTAATGTAGTCTTTTTCACTTAAGAACTGAACATCTGTTTGGTCACGCTTAATCTCTAAGTTACGTAACGCGGTGGTTTTATTATTAGCCAGTTGTCTTTGCTTAACCGCTAAATTGCTATTACTCGCACTCACCGCATTGTTATAGCGACGACGAAGTTGTTGCACTTCTTCGTTTTTCTGCTGGATCATGTCATCTTTCAATCCGAGTAAATCAGCATAATAATCATCGAGGAATTGAACAGACTCTAAATCAGGGCTGTTATCTTTAACAATAATGGTGTTGTTATTAATGTTGTTAAGCTGAGTTTCAACATAACGGATCTTTTCATCGTAGTCTTTTTTCACACCTGGAGAGGTAAAGAAGTTCGAATCATCTAACGCAACAACCTTGTCGACGTTAAGCTTATCAAGCTGGGCTAATAAACGATTACGCTCGGTTTGCACTAAATCAGCGCTACCTTGAGTACGTTCCATCGATGATTTGAAGCGTTGTTCTTTCTTCAATGATAGCTCTTGCAGCAGCTCTGACTTTTCAATTTTAAGCTGAATTAACTGCTCTTTCTTTGCTGTTATAGCGCGACTTAACACTGGGATATCTTTTGATAAACGCTTATTACGTCTTACTTCATTGGCATATTGCGATTTATAGTTAGCATTAACAGTCATCGTATCACTGTCTATTTGCTGGGTTTTAATATTATAGTCTTGCAATGCGATAGCAATATTATCTTCATTGATTTTGATCTGATTTTCAATTTTGCTGATCTCAATTTCACTGAGATTAATTTGACGATTAATTGATGAAAATGCACGTTCAAAACCATTGAGTAAGGTTTCAAATGTAATAAGACATAAGAAACTAATGATCAACAGATACATAAGGAATGATTTACGCGAATGCCAAAGTCCGATCACAAACGGGATCTTGGTTAATTCCACCAGCGAGATCATCACAAAAGGCGCAGCCAATGTGAATGCACTGGTTAGATCATTATTACTTGTCATTAATGAGATTGAAATACAAAGACCGATAAATACCACGATAATCTCAACTAACCAGGCGATTTTACGTAAAAACCGACTATGCTTTTTAAGCTCTTCAACATCCTTATCATTAACTTTACTGATATTTGAACCAGTACCTATAATATCGCTCATTTGCTTAAAACACCTCAATAATAAAATGATACTTTCACCGCGTTACTTTTACGTAACAAAACAGCAAAGAATACAACCACTGAACTTTCATTCATTTAAAAATACACTAACATTACACATGCATTATAACTATCCATAACCAATCATAATCAGCTATAAACAGTCATAAACACCCACAAGTGGGTAACTCATGTATAACTACAAATTCTAGGGGGCGCATATTAACGCTTACACGAAACCAACACTATGCCGTTTTCGACAAAATCGAAAATATAACATATTGCTAAAATTCACTTCAAGCCGTCAATAACCTGCCAATAAACTATAACAACCAATAAACGAAGCAATATGTATGCCACTACTATCAAAAGGATGTGATTATGCAAACAACGCTAACAGCGACTACGAGTACCTGGCAACAACGAATGAAATCTTTAGGCCCAGGGATCATGATGGCGACGGCCGCTGTAGCTGGCTCTCACTTGGTTGCATCAACCAAGGCTGGCGCGACCTATGGCTGACAATTGATTGCATTGATTAATTACCTGTTAGTGACTAGTACTGAACTGCCAGCAGCATTAAAACTCACCACCAGCATGAAATTGTTATCGTCGGCAGGATGATGTTGATATCATCTTGCTAAACATTTCACTTTGCTAAAGCCTAAACTAAGGGTAACCTGCATCATTATTATTGCGTTTACGATTAATCGGAACTATTTCATCGGAACTATGACCATGTTTAACAAAGTCTTTATTATTACCTGCAGTTTACTTTTCTCTTTTAACATTACCGCCACCGAACTCACTAGGATGACCCTTGAAGAC